>JADFXZ010000106.1:6598-7706 GCA_015233265.1 Nitrospirota bacterium | reverse complement strand
TTTGGGCTGTTCATTTTGTTGGTGTTGTTTATCTCGGGCAAATTAGACCTGCAGCGTTTTTTTTTATATAACTACGCGCTACTTATATTTGTCATAGCGGCATTTATTTTTATCATGCGGCGGGGCGGCTATTCGCTATTTAAAAAGACGCGCCTCACGCTGAACGACATAAGGCGCTACGCTGGGGAATCCTACGCCTTTGGCCATCCCCTTTTTATAAGCGGCCTTGTTGGGATGCTTGCTAGTATTTTCGATATGTGGCTTCTACAGGTTATGAGCGGGAGCGCCGAGCAGGGATTCTTCGGACTTTCAACCCAGATAGGTGCCATATGTTTCCTGTTTACCGGTGCGATGACGCCGCTTCTGATGAGGGAATTTTCCATTGTCCACGCTGAAGCCGACATGCAACGCATGAAAGGTCTTTTCGAGAAATATATACCTCTAATGTTTTCAATAGCCGCATTTTTTTCGTGTTTCGTCAGCGTTAATGCGCCTAAGGTGATTGGCATATTCGGAGGAGTGGAGTTTGGAGCCGCAGTGGGAGCTGTTACTGTGATGGCATTCTTTCCAATTCATCAAACCTATGGACAGTTAGTCGCCTCGGCATATTTTGCAATGGGAAAGACTACCCTCTACAGAAACATAGGAATCATCATAAGCGTCGTTGGGCTGCCCGTGTCTTGTGTCCTGATAGCGTCTCCTAAGTATTTTGGATTTGGCGCGGGGGCTTTTGGCTTAGCCATAAAGATGGTTGCCATTAACATCATAAGCGTCAACGCGCTGCTTTATTATATTGCAAAACCAATAGGGATATCTTATGTCCGCTACCTGTGGCATCAGGTTCTCTGCATCGGTTTTATGACTGCGGCGGCATCAGCAGCGGCATTGATCTCTAACCCGCTGACGAAGGACAATTTAATTGCGGGAGTTCTTATCTCCGGCGTTATCTACACGCTTGCCACTTGTGTATTGTCTTTTTTTGTCCCATTTGCCGTGGGATTAAATAAAGATGATATTCAAAAGTTGCGTATGATGCTCAAGCGGCGCAAGCCTATGTAATATCCTGCGCAATTATGTTATCCTAAGAGCGTGAGGCACTGTAAGTGAT
>JADFXZ010000106.1:0-6583 GCA_015233265.1 Nitrospirota bacterium | reverse complement strand
GCTTTGTTAATGGGAAGGAAAGGCAGCAAGGGCTTTCCCGGAAAGAATCTGCATCCGGTGTTTGGCAAGCCGCTTGCCTACTACCCGATGAGGGCCGCCCTCGCTACCCCTGAAATAGACAAGACGTATATTTCTACTGACGACGAGAAGCTCATGGCCCTTGCAGAGGAAAACGCTGTCGGGGTAATTGAAAGGCCGCCGGAGCTTTGTACGGACTCCGCCCTCGGTGAACACGTCTACGAGCACGCCTATGGCGTCATTAGGCGGCTCAATCCTGAAAAAAACATAGAACTCATAGTCCTGCTCATGTGTAACGCGCCCACTGTTACCGCTGCCATGATTTCTGAGGGTATAAATGTCCTGCGGGCAAATCCCTCGTATGATTCGGCGGTCAGCGTGTCGAGATATAACATGTGGAGTCCGCTTCGCGCCAGAAAGATTGACTCGGACGGTCTATTGAAACCCTTCGTCGCGTTTGAGACCTTCGGAGACCCTAAGACGCTCAACTGTGACAGGGACTCTCAGGGGGATGTGTGGTTTGCCGACATGGGGGTGTCGATTGTGCGACCGCGGTGTCTGGATAATCTTGAAGGCGGCCTCTTGCCGCAGAAATGGATGGGGTGCAATAACTACCCGCTTAAGCAGGTGGGCGGGTGCGACGGATGGTTGTGTATTGGCTTAAAAGGCATGGCGGCATATACTTTATGAGCAAACGCCACATAATTGTAACAGGCGGGGCAGGCTTCATTGGGTCACACCTTGCCGCGGCATCGTTAGAAATGGGGCATCACGTAACCGTCCTCGACAATCTCCACACCGGTAAAGAGGACAATATTCCTGAGGGGGCGGATTTTATCAATATCGACCTGGGGCATGAGAGTTCGTATTCGCGCATCGATGGGATTAAGTGCGACGCGGTGTTTCACCTTGCGGGGCAGTCCTCTGGGGAGGCATCATTCGATGACCCTGAATATGATTTCAAAAGCCACGTGGCAAGTACGTTTTATATGCTGAAGTGGTGCAAAGATCAAGGCGTTTCTCGCTTTCTCTACTCAAGTTCGATGAGTGTCTATGGTGACCCGGATAACGTGCCCGTAGGCGAGGGGCATTCGTTTAAACCAAAGACATTCTACGCCGCCGGAAAGGCAGCCGCCGAGTCCTACATCAACCTCTATGGCAGGCTTGGCCTTGATACCACTGTATTTCGCCTTTTTAGTGTGTACGGCCCGGGACAAAATCTCGATAATAAGATGCAGGGGATGTTGAGCATCTACCTGTCATATATGCTTGAGGGCAGCCCGGTAATCGTTAAAGGCTCGCCTGAGCGATACCGCGACTTTATTAATGTCAGCGACGTGGTTGCCGCATGGCTTTCTTCTTACGAAAATCCGGTCACATATGGCAAGCTATATAACCTCGGCACTGGTGTCAAGACTACTGTTTCTGAACTTCTCAATGAGCTGAAAGCCGCGATTAACGCCCCAGGCTATCCCATAGAGTTTGCCCAGAACACAGCAGGAGACCAGTTTGGCACAGTGGCGGACATCAGCCTCATCAAAAAAGACCTGAACTGGCGACCTGCCATTGATTTCAACGCAGGCATTGTCCACATGGTCAGCTGGGCGCAAGGGCGGAGGCGGTAAATGGCAAAGAACGCCGGCGACACCATCCACCATGACATCTCAGGAGAGGATATCCTTGTCCGCACAGACGAGAGATTTGTCGAATATCGCAGCAAATGGGACAATAACCCTAAGACGCTCACCAAGGGCAGCTTCCCCGTACATCTTGACATAGAGACCACAAGCACATGCAATCTGAGGTGTCCATTTTGTAAGACCACATATTCGAGGACTGATATTAAAAACGGCTTTATGTCGTGGGAGACGTTGAAAAAAATAATGGACGAGGCAGGGGAAAACGGCCTCTACGCCTGTAAGTTTAACTTCAGAGGGGAGCCGCTGCTCCACAAAGACCTCTGTAAATTTATCAGCTACGCAAAGGAAAAGGGCCTCATTGATGTGTTTTTCAACACAAACGGCACGCTGCTTACCCCAGAGCGGGCAAGGGCACTCATAGCAAGCGGCCTTGACAGGCTCACGGTTTCGTTCGAGGGATTTGAGAAAGAGTTGTATGAGAGAAACCGCGTAGGGGCGACATTCGAGACAGTCGTAAAAAACATTGAGACCCTTAGAGATTTAAAACAGCAGCTTGGCTCTAAGACACCAAAGGTGCGGCTTCAGGCCGTGCTCATTCCGGAGCTGCGCGAGCGGCTTGACGAGTTCACCGCCTTCTGGGCAGATAAGGTTGATCAGGTGTCGTATAATGAAATGCTGGATAACGTGCCAAATATGATTAAACCAGTGCAGTCGCCGTGGATTTGCCCATTTCCCTATCAAAGATTGATGATCATGTGGGATGGGACAATTACGGCGTGCTACAATGACCACTACGGCAAATTGGCTGTCGGCAATTGCCATGATGTCTCTATAAAAGAGGCGTGGAGCAAATTGATGGAGCCGCTGCGAATCCTTCACAAAGAGGGGCGTGCGCACGAGGCAGAGGCATGTGCGGAGTGCCCTATGAGGATGAACGAGATAAAAAAGCGCGCTGAGGTGTGATTACGCAAGTATGTGCTGAGACAGTAACTGACCCTATAGTGGCAGATTTCTTGCGCGGTATCACTGCCCTAAAAGACCAGATAAGGGAGATATCTCTGTTTGGTTCGCGCTCCCGCATGGATTGGCGGCCTGACTCGGATTACGACATATTGATTGTCGTCGATAAGAAAGACAGGGTAATTAAAGATAAGCTCTATGACTCAGTGATGGACGTATTATTAGAAACAGGAAAGCTGGTATCCCTGAAGATATTTCAAATGAACGAATATCTGAGATTGAAGTCGATTCCAACGCCGTTTATGGAAAATGTTATGAAAGATGGTATCAAACTTGAAATCTTTGGATAAGGAATTAGTCATAATATGAAACTTGCCGTATCGAATGTCGCGTGGTATCCAAAACGGTTTGAGAGCTTTGTCAAGCTCCTCAGTGGTCTCAACTGTGACGGCATAGAGTTGGCGGCAAGCATGATATGGGACGAGCCAGTTGATACCTCAGCCCGCGACAGGATTGAAGTGCGCCGTATGATTCAAGACAGCGGTCTTAGGGTCACTGGCCTACAGGCGCTGCTCTTTACGAGGCGGAAGCTGACTGTTTTTGGGCAAGGCCATGGGCGTAGGCTCACAATTGAATATCTGACGAGGATGATGGACCTCTGCCGCGACCTGGGCGGTGAGGTGCTGGTATTTGGCTCACCGGCAAACCGCCGGATTGATGAGGGATTAAACCCGATGGAGGCGCTGGCTTCAGCCGTAGATTTTTTTAGTGAACTTGGGACTTTGGCAGGGCAGCGGGGCGTGTTCTTCTGCATCGAACCGCTTGGAAAGACTGAGACAAACTTTATCAACACAGTTATGGAGGCGGATGAGCTGATTAACAATGCTGGCTATCCCGCAGGTTTAGGCCTACACATTGATATTAAGGCGCTCATTGATGAAGGCGAGGTAGATGCCCCGTACATCACGGAGGCCTTTACGCGCGCCAAACATGTACATGTCAATGACCCCGGGCTTATGCCACCGGGAAGTATGGGGTTTGAGCGTATTCACAAATTAGTAAGCGAACAGATAAGGGCAAGCGGTTACAGCCGCTACATGTCAATAGAGATGAGAAGGCAGGAGCCAGACCCGGAGGCCGCCATCAGGCAGGCCGTTAAATTCGTTAGAAATGTTTATTTCGAGGGACTATGATTAAACCCAAACCGCTGATTGCAGAAGTTGTCAGGATTCATGAAGAAGAACCATCGCGCTACTATAAGATACGCCTTGACAGGAGCGAACGCACACAGCCGTTCTCAGACGAATTCATTAGCCGCATTCGCACCCGTGTAGACAGCGAATGGCTTAATACCTACCCTGAACCGGAGCCTGTTTATGAAAAATGCGCCGCGTTTTTGGGGCAGCCAAGAGGGCGAATCCTGTTTAACAACGGCTCAGACCAGAGCATAAAGTCTATTTTCGAGACATATATTGAAGCCGACGACACGATTCTCATGCATCGTCCGGGCTATGCAATGTTCCCCGTATACGCTAAGATGTTTGGGGCAGAGGCAATATATCAGGATTTCGATGCTGATTTGAATTTCGATTACGAAGGATATGTAGACAGAATTGACGGCAATCTGCGCATGGCGGTTTTAGAAAACCCAAATGGTTTTATAGGGGCAGCTCCACCCGAAGGGATTTTGAGAGAGTTCGTTAGAAAATGTGAGGCCGCCGGTGTTATATGCGTCGTTGACGAGGCGTATTTCTTCTTTCATGACATTACTGTGGCCGATATGATTCAAACCCATGAGAACCTGATTGTTGTGAGGACATTTTCAAAGGCGATGGGGCTTGCCGGGCTTCGTGCCGGATATATATTGTCGCAGGAGGAAAACATTAACTCTCTCTGCAAGGTAAAGCCAATGCACGAGCTAAATGCCCTTGCCCTGATGCTGATAGACGAGCTGTTGGACCATACGGAGGAGATCTTTACATTCACAAAAGAGACACGACATTGCCTTCAATATCTGAAAGATAAATTTGCCGAAATGGGCATAGAGACCAGCCGCAGTGTGGCGAATTTTCTTGCGGCACGCCTTGGAGTACATTTCAGCGGTGAGCAGTTAAGTGAGCGCCTCCGCAACATGGGAATTCTGCTCAGGAGGCCATTCAGAGAGGAACACCTCAGGCAGTGGACAAGAATAGGCACTGCCCCGGTTGAGCAGCTGACCCCGCTGCTTGAAATGTCTAAAGAATTGGTTCGTCTTTCAAAATCCTGAGGAATCTCTCCGGTACATCGGAGTTGTAATCAAGACAGAAAAAAGTGTCTATGATGTTTTTTGCTTCCGCCTTGCGGCTTGCAGCGTCGTAGTCTTGCTCGATAATTTCGCAAATCACACGTTTTAATTCCACTGGGCAGGACGCCCTTTTAACCATAGAGGCGTGTGTGTTTTTGAGCAGGGACATATTAATCCACTGTGGAACATCAATGATAACGACATCGCAGCCAAGGGCTATGGCCTCGATAGAGACACTTGACTCACCTACAATCGCAATACGAGCCACACTGAGCAGTTCATCGACAGGCTCTTTTTTTATATGAAACGAACACTCTTCCGGGTCAATCCCGGAGAGTTTGAACACATCTTCAATATGCAAAAAAGGGTGTGCCTTAATCCATACGACAATATTCCCGACATTATTTAATGCCTCATAGACAACACTCAATATAGAGCTTCCCTCTTCGGGGCTTATTGATAAACCGACGAGGACGAGATTTTTCTCTTTTCGAAGATTTTCTGACATATAACGCTTTAGGTGGTTATACCTTACAGCCTCGGCAATGCAAACCTTGTCCTTTGTCCAGCCCGACTTTATCATATGGTCGTAGTTCAGTCTGCCGTTACAGATTATTTTGTCAGGCACAGCGATCGGATATGGAACATCTGGCCTCACTTCCAGCGGCGTATGAAAGTAGTTTAAGATCATTTCAGGCATCGCACCGGACTGGTAACCAAAGAGCCGCGTTCTGGTCTTTGTTGTGTCTCTGGCATAGATCAATGCCTTTTCCCATGCATGCATTTCACATAAATACAGACATTTGTCTATGTCGAACTTCTTAAATACCGACTTAAACAGGTTGTAGTTCAGTATCTCAGAATAGCCGATTGGGCCGATTAGCGACAGATACCAGTCATTTCGTAACAGTGAATAGAAGTTATATTCACCAAACGAATACAGACGCTTTATTTCTTTTTCTGCTGAGATAAATTTAGCGCCATTTATTAACAGCGTCACAAGTGATTTGAGTTGCAAATACAGTGTATTAAATTCCTCGATAAAATATATTACATGACCATTTTTGATAAATAGCTCTGCATATCTGATTGCATCGCTGAATGAGATAGCGTTGTTTTTTACATATATAAAAATCCATATAACTTTTTTCCATTCCTTTTCCATGCTTTCCTGGAAAGATTGAAGATATTTATTAACGTATTTACCCTGTTTTGCAGATGGCACATCGATGCTAGGAAAATAAGTCATCGACATTATTGAGTCTTTAGCAGCTGTATTTTGTATATAGTTGCGGCGGAGTTTTGATAAGCTACCTTTTATTCTCATCGTAACTGCCATTTTATTAATAAAATGAACGAAGAGCGTAAAAATGCTGCCGATTAAAATAAAATACTGGTTCTGACGTATGCCGTAAAACCAATTGTTATAATTTATAAAAATAATTTTTATATCGTTATTATTTAAGTAGTCATTCATAACCTGTTTTAGTTTAATGCTTTTGCATGCAAAAACTATCTTCTTTATATCGTTAGCTTTAATATACTCTACGATGGCGTCCATTTGGGCGAGTTTGTTAATTGCATCCGACTTATAGGTATTTTTTTCGGCAATTAATGTAAACCACCAAAGAGAAACCCCGTTGCCCAGAGAAAGGAGTTCTTTTAGATTTTTGCCGTTGTG
>JADFXZ010000105.1:3923-7723 GCA_015233265.1 Nitrospirota bacterium | reverse complement strand
AAAAGAGAGACATAGATGACGACGAAAATTCTTAACGCATTGTACTTAGCGATTAATGTGCTGCACACTCAGGATAACGCTGTACATACGATTCATCAAATCCTTTATGACCTGAAGGATTCAATAGGGGTAGCTTCAGCAGTCTACGTACAGAAGAGCACAAACAATGACTACCTTGAAATAAAAAATAGGTTTAACGTATCAGAGCAACTTGCCCGAACATTTAAACGTGGTATTGGCACCGATATAATAGGACGGATATTTTATCAGGACGAGTTTGCCGTTGTAGTTAAAGGAGGGGATGAAAAAGACTACAAAGACGTTTTTCTTGAGCATGACTACGATATGGTTGTGGTATTAAGGGTAGAGATAGAAAACAGGGTGATTGGTTATTTAGCCTTGTATTTTGATAACAGACTGGTAATTACTGATGAACTCAAGAGTTTTCTGATTGCAATATCAACGCATTGCGCCGAATCGATACATAAGGAAATGTTGTCTGATATGATAAAAGAAACACGCGTCATCGACCCGCAGACAGGTTTGTATTACTATACTCACTTCCATCTGAAAATGAGAGAAGAGTTCAACAGGACTAAAAGAATGAAAACGCCCTTTACGGTGGCAATAATGGACATGGATAATTTCAAACACATAATGGGTGTTTATGGCATGGATACGGCTAATAACTTATACATAGAACTTGCCGAGGAGTTGCGCAGCTGTATCAGGGGGATAGATGTGCTTGGACGCTACGGTACGGACGAGTTCATTATATACATGCCGAATACATCGTATAAAAATGCGGAAATCGTCCTTAACCGTTTCAATCAAACTGTAATGGCCCGGAAATTTACCTCCCAACAAATATATACTTCTCTATCAATCGGTATTGCCTCCCTGCAGCCGGACGAGACTTGGGAAGAATTACTGCATAACATGCAGTGCGCCCTGCATAAGGCAAGGTTGACAATAAGGAAAATATCATCATGTGATGAACAAAAATGATATACAGATGCCCGGCGGGGTGTTTTTAATCCAGTTACGCGTGCATCTTTATAGAACTATACAACATAAGCCATTAGGAGGCAATAATGAACAAAGGCATCAAAGGAACCCGCACAGAGCAAAATCTGCTGGCCGCATTCGCCGGGGAATCACAGGCAAGAAACCGCTACACATACTTTTCCTCCGTCGCGAAAAAAGAGGGCTACGAACAAATCTCTGCAATATTTTCCGAAACGGCTGATAACGAAAAAGAACACGCCAAGAAGTACTTTAAGTTCCTCGAAGGCGGCATGGTTGAATTTACGGCCACATTTCCCGCCGGTACAATTGGCGACACTAAGGCAAACCTCCTGGCCGCAGCCCATGGAGAGCACGAAGAGTACACAATTTTATACCCAGAGGCTGCAAAAATAGCCGATGAGGAGGGATTTAAGGAAGTTGCAGCCGCCTTCAGGGCAATTGCGGCAGTGGAGAGGCAGCACGAAAAGAGATACCTTGATCTGTTGAAAAGAACTGAGGATGGCACAGTCTTCACCAGCACAGAGCCGGTAAAGTGGAAGTGCAGAAACTGCGGCTTCGTGGCAGAGGGCACACATGCCCCTGATAAATGCCCGGCTTGCGACCATCCACGGGCATATTTTCAGCGTAAAGAGGAAAACTACTAGCCGCACTGAGCAAACGTATGGCAGCCGAGTTCGAACTACATCGCATCTATATGGAGAAGTTCGCCTCCGAGGAGTTTATCTTCGGTCATATCAGGCGAGGCGGCCGGATTTTCATTGCGACGGGTTGTGCAGAGCCGCAGTACCTTGTTGGGGCGTTGATTAAATATGTCGAGAACAATCCTAAGGCTTTTTTTGACGCAGAGGTGCTGCACGTCTGGACTCTCGGTGTTGCCGCATATACGCAGAAGAGATTTCAGCATGTCTTTCGCCATAACTCTTTTTTCGTAGGGCATGATACACGAACGGCGGTAAACAGCGGCCTGGCCGATTACACGCCTATATTCCTGTCCCATGTGCCGAGGCTTTTCTACCGCAGATTAGTGCCCATAGATGTTGCCCTCGTTCAGACCTCACCGCCGGACAGGCACGGCTACATGAGTCTCGGCATCAGTGTTGACATCGTTAAGGCAGCCGTGGAGACAGCAAGGCTCGTCATAGCCCAGGTTAACTCAAACATGCCGCGCGTCCACGGCGATGGTTTTATTCACATAAAAGATGTTAATTATATCGTCTCAGCAGACGAACCGCTCCTTGAGTACAAGTTTGACGTAGACTGCGCGGTGGCGGATAAAATTGGCCAGTACATCTCAAAACTCATCGAAGACGGCGATACGCTGCAAGTGGGCTACGGTAATATCCCAAACGCTGTGACTGCTAACTTAAAAGAAAAAAGACACCTCGGCATTCACACCGAACTGCTGTCTGACGGCCTTGTAGAGCTGATAAAATGCGGTGCTGTGGATAATTCAATGAAAACTAGAAACCACGGCAAGACTGTGGCCTCTTTCTGCATGGGCAGCAAGGACACCTACGCCTTCATTCACGACAACCCATCCGTAGAATTTCGCACAATTGACTACACCAATAACCCAATGACCATAGCCACGCACGAAAACATGGCGGCCATAAACACCGCCCTTGAGATTGACCTTACCGGGCAGTCCTCGGCGGAATCGATTGGAAAGCAATTTTTCAGCGGCATAGGCGGCCAGGCGGATTTTATGCGTGGCGCCGTGCTTGCAAAGTCAGGTAAGGCCATTCTGGCTATCGAATCGACCGCTGACGTATTGTCAGCTGATGGCAGTCAGACGACTGTCTCCAGAATCGTACCATTCTTACGCGAAGGCGCTGGTGTGACCTTAAACAGAGGCGATGTCCACTATGTCGTCACCGAATATGGTATTGCCTGCCTGCACGGGAAAAATATCAGGGAGCGGGCTATGGAGCTGATCTCAATTGCCCATCCCTCTTTCAGGCAGTGGCTGCTTGAAGAGGCAAAAAAGGCAAATCTTATTTATACTGACCTGACGTTTATCCACGGCGGCAAAGTTCGCTACCCCGAAGAGTTCGAAATCCATAATACTATTAAAAAAAATATCGAAATCCTTATCAGACCGGTAAAAATGGCCGACGAACCCCTGCTGAAGGATTTTTTCTACTCCCTGTCTGACGATACCCTCTACAAGAGATTCATATCCGTAAGAAAGGACATGCCCCATGAAAGACTCCAGGAGTTCATCTCGATAGATTATGTAAATAAAATGGTACTAGTTGCAGTCGTAAAAGAAGGTGACCGGGAAGTAGCTGCAGGTATAGGGCAGTTTACCGTTTTAAAAGATACGCACGCCGCCGATGTTGCCTTTGTCGTAAGTGACTCACATCAGGGGATGGGGATAGGAAAGGAACTTCTGAACCACCTGACATTAATAGCAAAAAAGAGGGGATTGCTCGGGTTTACCGCAGAGGTGCTAAGCGCTAACTGTCCTATGCTCAAGCTGTTTAAAGGCATGGACGCTGACATTTCAATGACACACGAAGATGGACTCACTACGTTAAAAATTATGTTTAAATGTTGAGCTGCCGTCTTGCTATCCTACGACAGATCTGCAATCTCCATCCCCGCACCGGCGGCAAATAGCTTATTTTTTCGCGTATATACCTCAAAGGCCGCCCTGTAGAGGATTTCAAAAAAATCGTCGTCACAGTATGGCTTAGCTATGTAGTCGTAAAGGCCGAGGGTTGCCGCCTTTTTTAGGAACGGCTCTTCGTTGAGCGCGGATAATATCA
>JADFXZ010000105.1:0-3712 GCA_015233265.1 Nitrospirota bacterium | reverse complement strand
CTCGTCTTCGACGCATAAAATAGAGGTGTTTTTCTTCAACTCATCGCCAAAAGCCGCCTTCCAGCCCGTCTTGTCATAATCTTTCCCGCTCTCTACAGTTGCCATCGAAGCCCTCCATCGTCTATCTCCCCTATACCAGTGTAATCTCTATGACCATATTATAATATACGTGTATAATTATTTGCAATACTTTTATTTGCAAACAATTCATCCTATTATAGTATCTATAGTGTAACATTATTTTATAAGAAAACTACAAAATTTCGGGGAAATAAAAGGCTGCCATAAGAATTGCCCTTTATTTCCCCGCGGCTTACGCCTGCCCCCTGACGGTGAGCGCCTGCTGCGTATGCCTTTTACGTACCATCGCTAATTGACAGTGTGACTGTTATTGCCGCCCCATTTGGGCTCTGGGGAAAGACTACCTGTTTGACAACGTCAAGCAGGCAGTCAACATTGCTTAGGTTTCCGTTTATCCTTTCGGCCCTGATTGCTTTACCATTCTTGCCGATAGTTATTTTTATTACAGTTTTGCCTTTGAGCTTGTTGTTGGCAGCCGCGGCATTGAGTGTGGGAAGCGCGTTGTTTAATGCGGCCTCAACAGCGGCGCGGTCAATTTCGTTAGCCGTTATGAGTTTTGTAATTTCTACGCCAGTGTGCAGCTCCTTTTTATCTAAGGTAACTGACTGTGCCTGTGGAGGTGTCGGCTCGTTTTCTGCCGTCTTTTTTGCCTTTGTCAACTCCTGGGCATAGTGCGGGGCAGCTGGCCGTGCCATTAGAGCGTCGCTTTTGTTAGCGCCAACTGCACTTGGCGCGGCAAAATGATTCCCAACAGCATAGTCAGAGACGCCATCGGGAAGCGGCAGAGGCTGTTTAACAGTTACGGCCTTGCCGTCTTTGAGTCGGGACTCTGTGTCTACGGCAACAAACGACGTATACTCTGTCAAAAGGCTGTACTTAAGACCAAGCTCAGTGACCTCTTTTACTATTGCGCCCTCAGGTACAAGGCGGTTATAGTCTGCAAGCCTTGCTATGCGATCCCGTGCCCACAGATATTTTATGGCGCTATTGGCAGTAAGCGGCTTGATCTTGCCGATTTCAATTTTCCGCGTTACAGGGCCGTCTCCAGCTTGTCCCTTTATGACAAGTGTGCCATCAGGCTGTCCTGAGTACTTTCCGAATATCACAATAGGACGATTTACAAACACGTCTGCAACATGCTCAGGCTCTACGGCAATTGCATTAAACCGCCCGAAATCCACGCCTATTTTTGTCAGCACGGGCGTATCAATCATCTTTCTGAACTTCTCAGCCATGATTGGGGCCTCCTCGGCCTTCGATACCACAAACGGCTGACCGTTGCCAGCGCGTGCCATGCCCTCAAGCAGGTAGCGGTTTACGCTTGTGCCAATGCCAAAGGTAAAGACGTTTGAGTTTCCAAGGCTGTTTCGTATCAGCTCGAATGCCTCCTTCTCGACTGTAACATAGCCGTCAGTGGCGATTACTACAGTGTTAGAGACCGCAGGGTCATGTGAAAGCATTGAAAAGGCGTGTCTGAGGGCAGGCAGAAGCTCCGTGCCGCCGCCGCCTTTTTGCTGCTCTATGAGGGTCAGGGCCTTTTGAATGTTATCGCTTGTTGCCGGGACAGCATGATCTGACATCACAGAGGAGCTGCCAGAAAACAACAGCACATTAAACGTGTCGGTGGTGCGCAGTGAGCTGATTAAATCCTTCACGAGCTTTTTCGAGATCTCAAGAGGGAAACCAAACATCGAGCCGGAGACATCTACGATGAACATGTACTGTCTGGGCGGGATTTGACTTATTTTCACATCTCGCTGAGGCTCTACCATCATCAGAAAATACTTATCCGTGCCGTCATCATAGAGCATCAGCCCTGAGCCTATGGACTTGCCAGATAGTCGGTATCTCAGAATAAAATCGGCAAGCCCGCCGCGGCTTTCCTTGTTATCGAGGTGGACATCGGCAATGGCTGCCCCGCTATACGATATATTAGTTTTGTGCGACGGCGTGCTGAGTTGAGTAATAGGCATTGGAGATGAGAGCCTTACGCCGATATCAAGGGTTGAACTTGAGCCCTGCCCCTGATGCAGGTATGGGTTTTCCACCCAGTGCTCAGACTTTGGCGCAGTGGCCTTTGGCGTATTTGAATAACGCGGCCCTACAACAGTGGGATATACAAACTCATATACCCCATCAGTGGGTACGATTAACTCCGTGTATTTAAGCTCTATCTTTATTACGTCACCGGGCAGGATATTTGCGACATTCATTTGAAACACGTTGGGGCGCTGCTGCTGCAGCAATGAGGCGCTCTTGCCCTCCTGTTTGGCCTTTTCGTAGTCCTTTCGCGCCTCGTCGCGCCGCTTAATGGCTGCTGTGAGGACGCGCTGTCCTATGGTCATTTTCATGGCATAGACGGCCGCTCGTGTTGAGGCGGGGAATATATAAATCGCTTCGATAGGCGTTGTCCCCTCATTTTTATATACCTGTTGAACTGTTACGTCGGCTATTACGCCAGCGATATTTGCATCGACCGTCGTTGATTTAAGTGCCACCGCGTCAATGCCTGTGTCCTGTCCTTTGACGAAAAAATACGGCGAGAGTGTCTTGTCTGCAGACTCCTCCGCCGCTGCCACAGCTGTCATTAACAACACTACCAAAAACATCACCCGTGCGATTATTCTCTTATTTGCCTTCATAGTGTCTTACCTCCGTTTTTTTAATCGATTGCAATCGTTGATCATATAGACAACGACGGAATGAAAAAGTTCCCAAATAATTTTTACTCCGACGCCGGAGTGTAAAAATTGCGGGGAGTATTTTATACTACGGCAGATGGACTCAACGGCAATAATAACGGCCCTTACAGGGTATGCCAATGCCGATAACGTCAAAGGCATGGCTCGCTACGGAATTAACCCAACTAACACGCTTGGCGTAAACATCCACACTCTGAGGAAAATCGCTAAGCAAACAGGGAAAAACCATGCTCTGGCGCTTGAGCTATGGGCAACCGGCATTCACGAGGCCAAAATCCTAGCCTCACTCATCGACGACCCAGCTTGTGTCACAGATGAGCAGCTTGAGAAATGGGTACTTGATATTGATTCGTGGGATGTCTGTGACCAGGTGTGCAGCAATCTGGTCGATAAGACGCCCTATGCGTTTGAAAAGGCCGTCGTGTGGAGCCAGAGGGATGAGGAATTCGTAAAACGTGCTGGGTTTGTGCTTATGGCAGCCCTTGCTGTCCACGACAAAAAGGCGACTGACGAGGTTTTTTTAAAGTTTTTCCCTCTGATAAAGGCGGGTTCGTCTGATGAGAGAAATTTTGTAAAAAAGGCAGTCAACTGGGCTATTCGCCAGATAGGAAAAAGGAACGAGTCCCTGCGTCAAAAGGCCATCGCCCTTGCCATTGAGATTGAAGCCACAGGTACAAAACCGGCCCGATGGATAGCCAAAGACGCGTTGCGGGAACTCAGACGACTTAAATAAGCCGGCCAGACAGACACCGCGATGAGGCTTTACAGATAAGACGCTGGCCTTCTGACAGCGTGATGATGATTCCTACCCTAACACAACCGAGGGGTATATCTTAAAGTCCACTAAATACATGGCAAACGCATTTGAAATAACGGGCAAAATTGCCAATACTTTTAACCATGACCGATGCTTTCCTTGATTCCCGCTT
>JADFXZ010000289.1 GCA_015233265.1 Nitrospirota bacterium | reverse complement strand
GCTGGCTGGTGGGACTTCGTAAGAAATTCTGAGGGAATTACTGACATATGGCCAGATTGGCGCTTGAAAGTCAAACATGCAAAAAAAAGCCTATCCATTGCATCGCCGCTGTTGTTGGACAACGATCTGGATAATGCACAAGATGAATACCTGTTAGTGGCCTCACATATAGCCCGCGCATTGTTGCTGCAAAGTAAGATATTTCCTTTATCGAGGCCGGAATTACCTGAGCAGCTAAAACTTATAGGCCAGAATGACTTGTCAAAGATCATAGAAGGGCTTATCTATGGAATTGAGACCCATGAGGAGTTAATAACGCTCTCCAAAACTATCGATATGATATTGAGTAATATCCAGCTTGAGGCTGATGACTCAGGTCAATCTGAATATCTGAACACCGCTGTGCCTGCCATTTCTTCATAGAAAACTGTATCCACACTCGACATGTATAGATTTAATACGCTTACGGTATAATTTGCTATTGAATTAATATTGGCTAATCTGGTAGTATATAGTGTAAAAATTATTGACCGTCAAGAGAGGGCACTTGGACATCAAGACATTACTATACGGGATAACTAGTTATCTCATGCCATTTATGCCATATCTCCTGCAATCTCCAGCAGGCAAGGCTCAACCGGCGGACGCGCAGGCCTTCATGTGGGCTAAACTCATCATGGACAAGCTCAAATCCGGGCTTAAACAGCGCCAATCCCTAAAGGACGCCATGCAGGACGCCGCGGATTGCCCCTTCGACGACGATGCTCGCGCTGCCTTTCGCCTTCAATTAAGAAAAATTATCGAAAGCGACGACGCACTTGCGCGGGAATTAAGCGAGATATGGACAACTATGTCCGCACAGGGTGCCGGCGTTGATCTTGACAAAGAACTCGGCAGTGCTAAATGGCTCGATACACTCAACCGCAACGACGATGTCTTACGGCGTCTGGAGATGGTGCGCCTCCTGAGAACTGGCATACAGCCGGAGAAAATTGCCGCAGAGTTCCACACCGATGTCAACTATCTGTACAGGGTTCATTCCGCGTTTTCACATGACGGGGTATATGGCATCCTCTCTGGCTCCAACATAAGGCATTGGCTGGATAACATGAACAGGGAAGACCCTGTGCTGCGGCGTCTGGAGATGATTCGCCTCCTACGCTCAGGCACACCGGCAGAGACTATCGCCAAAGAATACAACTGCATCAAGGAATACGTTTATAGGATAAACGACAGGTTTTCAAAAAATGCCTCTATAGGGATTTTAACGGAGGAGGATTTTCAGAAATACCGTGCCCTGAATCCACAAATCGTCCGAATCTCTTCGTTCAATCTCCACGGCATTCATAATGACGGGCTAAATAACACCCTGCGCTTTAAACACATAGCCGGTGAGCTCTCAGCCAATGATCCTGAGGTTTGTCTCTATCAGGAGGTCATAAACGGGGCTGGAATTCAGGAGACCAGCGCGCAAATCGCCGCCTTGATGACTAAAACCACGGGCTACTACTATAGGACGCACTACAGCTACTGCCACCTGTATATGGATAAGTACCCGGAGGGGGTTGCGGTCTCATCGAGATATGCACTGAAAAATCCGCAGACAATCGACTTAAACAAGGACCTCGTCGAGGGGTTGCGCCCCTGGATGGAGCGATTTGCCGCCGCCGCCGAGGTAGAGATCTATGGCCGCAGGTTTGTCTTTGCCTCCGTTCACCTTGACCACCACGAAGACCCGATGGTGCGTTACGCTCAAGCGGAGAAATTACTAAAATCCCTTGATTTACTTTACGGCGAAAGCCCTTATTGCACTATCATAGCCGGCGACTTTAACGACGTAGAGGACTCGGCTGTGATCACATATCTTAAGAAACAGGGATATGTGGACGCCTACAGGGGCTGCCATAGTACCGGAGGAAACACGTTTCCCAGCTCAGCGCCACATACCAGAATTGACTATATCATGGTCAGGGGAAATGTCAAGCTCCACCACGCAGCACTCATTCTCAAAGAGCCGTCACTGAGTGACCACATAGGGGTTTATGCCGTCATCGAATAACATACATTCAGAGCGAGAGGTAGAGACTGATGCCGCATAGCAAAGGACAGTTTGTTCTGGCTTACCAGTGGGACAACCACTGCCAGACAATTTTCGACAAATTTAATGGAAACTATCTACACATATTGAAAGAACTACGGCAGCTTGATGACCAGGATGCCTATGACGCCGAAAATCTCCTGTATTACTATATGAAGTGGCATTACAACAAGTCACTCTATGACTATACAACTACCGCAATCGACAGAAAATGTGACGTTATCAACTCCCTTGGCTATCGCGGCTACGGTGTAAACATAGATTTATTAAATGCCATTGGCGCCTTAAAAAAGGATCACGCAGAACACCTATACCTGCTGCTTACAGCGAGATTCAATAAATACACGGCAACAATCAGACAGTTTATCGATTTTTCAGGTGCAGATGAGGCCGCAATGAACTCCGCCCAAATAATTAAAGGGCTGTGTGCCATACTTGGCCGGGACGCGCAAGTCAATACGCCCGTTGTATCACAGCCAATACACCTTGA
>JADFXZ010000104.1 GCA_015233265.1 Nitrospirota bacterium | reverse complement strand
CGTATTCGTTTTTGGCAAGGACAACTATGCTGCGCCCTTCGGGGGTTTCATCGGCAAGCGACGCAAGCTGTGCCGCATCGGCAAGCCTCTTAATATCTGTCCCCCGAACTGGTATGAATTCAGTTGCGTGTCTGTTGCCAAGCGTAATAGTGCCGGTCTTATCCAGGAGCAATACATCGACATCCCCTGCGGCCTCAACCGCCCGGCCAGACATGGCTATTACGTTAGCCTGAATCATCCTGTCCATACCGGCAATGCCAATGGCCGAGAGAAGCCCACCTATCGTTGTAGGGATAAGACACACCAGCAGGGCCGTGACAGTAGTTACTGAGACAGGGCTGCCGTGCGATGCCGCCTTGACGCTGAATATAGAAAACGGCACTATTGTCACCGTGGCTATCAGGAAGATAATTGTCAGCCCGGCAAGCAGTATATCGAGGGCTATCTCATTAGGCGTCTTTTGTCTTTTTGCCCCCTCGGCCATTGAAATCATCTTGTCGATAAAGGTCTCTCCGGGGTTTGCGCTGATTCTGATGACCAGCCAGTCAGACACTACAAGCGTGCCGCCCGTAACCGCGCTCCTGTCGCCGCCGCTTTCTCTGATTACCGGGGCGCTCTCACCGGTGACGGCGCTTTCGTTTACGCTGGCTACACCCTCGATAACTTCGCCGTCGCTTGGGATTAGGTCTCCGGCCTCAACAAGTACGCAGTCACCCTTTCTGAGCTTCGGAGATGATACGAAGCTTACTGTGGCGTCACGCCGCGGCGCTGATAACATCTTCGCCTGAATATCGCGCCTGCTCAGTCTGAGGTTTTCGGCCTGGGCCTTGCCCCTGCCCTCTGCCATCGACTCGGCAAAATTGGCAAATATCACGGTGAACCAAAGCCACAGTGACACCCCCAATATAAACGCCGGCGGGTCTTCCGATGGTTTGATCGTTGAATAGATGAAAAGAAGCGTCGTGAGAATGCTGCCTATCTCTACGACAAACATTACTGGTTTGCGAACCTGGTAGAGTGGATTTAACTTGACAAGCGAGTCAACTGACGCCCTCACGATAAGCCGCCAATTGAAAAGATTCTGTTTTACCGACATTATTTATCCCTCCTATTTTAGCGATATGAAGTGTTCCGCCACTGGTCCAAGCGAAATGGCAGGCAGAAACGTCAAGGCTCCAACTATCATTATTACCCCTATTAAGAATACAACAAACAGGGGCGTATGGGTTGGCAGGGTGCCTGAGCCAACCGGCACGTATTTTTTCCCGGCTAAAGACCCCGCCACCGCAAGCACTGGGACAAGTACGCCAAACCTTCCCAGTATCATAACAACCGCAAGTGACACGTTATAGAAAGGTGTGTTTGCGGAAATGCCGGCAAAGGCACTGCCATTGTTATTGGAACACGACGAAAAGGCATAGAGAATCTCTGAAAACCCGTGCGGGCCAGGATTGGCAATTCCGGCAACACCGTCTTTTGAGACAACGGCTATGGCCGTACCCAAAAGTACACACACGGCGGGAATTAAAATCACCAGAGAGGCCATTTTCATCTCGAAGGCCTCTATTTTTTTCCCAAGATATTCAGGCGTTCGCCCTACCATAAGCCCAGCGACAAACACGGAGATCACGACAAATATTATCATGCCGTAAAGCCCCGAACCCACGCCTCCGAAGACTATCTCCCCCAGCTGTATGAGAAAAAGCGGGACAAGACCGCCTAATGGGCTAAACGAATCGTGCATGGCATTGACCGAGCCGTTTGAGGCCGCGGTTGTAACGGCAGCCCACAGGGCAGAGTTTGCAACCCCGATTCTCGCCTCTTTTCCTTCCATGTTGCCATCGGCGCTCAAGGCCGCAGCAAGTCCTTTAACATACGGTGCGTCAACTGTCTCGCTGTAATAGCAAAAAAGAAGCAACGGGATGAGAATCACAAACATCGCAATAAGCAGCGCCCAGCCCTGCCGTGTATCGCCTATCATCTTGCCAAACGTATAGCACAGGGCTGCTGGGATGAGCAGTATGGCAAGAACCTCCAAGAAGTTGGACAAAGGCGTGGGGTTTTCGTATGGATGGGCGGAGTTTACGTTAAAGAACCCGCCGCCGTTAGTGCCGAGCTGTTTAATTGCTATCTGGGAGGCGGCAGGGCCGCCTGGCAGCGACTGCTCCGTCATTTCAGCCGGTTCTGTTTTGTCTTTGCCCGTGGCATCTTTAACAGGATTACCCTGAGAGTCCACAACGGGCTTATCATACGTTACCTTTTGCATCAGTGGTACGGTTTGATAAGGTTTAAAGTTCTGCACAACCCCCTGAGACACCAGGACAATCGTAAAAAGTATCGAAAGAGGTAAGAGTATATACAGCGTGGAGCGCGTAAGGTCAACCCAGAAATTACCGATTGTCTGAGCGCTTCGTCTTGTAAATCCCCTTATTAAGGCAACCAGCACTGCCATGCCGGTTGCCGCAGAGAGAAAATTATGAACGGCAAGTCCGGACATTTGTGTAAGATAACTCATCGTTGACTCTCCGCCATAACCCTGCCAGTTGGTATTGGTTAAAAAACTTACCGCGGTGTTAAAGGACGAATCCCACGACACTCCGGGAAATCCCTGCGGATTTAACGGCAGGTGATTCTGAAACCGCTGCTGCAGATACAATGCAATAGCCCCAACAAGGCTGAAAACTAAAACTGCCGCGGTATATGACTTCCACGACATCTCCTCGTCGCTTTTAACGCCAAACATGCGATACAAGAGCCGCTCCAGAGGTCTTAACGGTGAAATAAGCATATTTGGCGTACCTTCATAGACGTCAGCCATGTAGCTGCCCAATGGTTTAATCAACAAGCCCAGGACAGCAAAATACAACACGATCTGAAATATCCCGTTTTCTGTCATGTTAAAACACCTCCGGCTTCAAAAGCGCTATCGTCAGATAGATGAGTAACACTAAGCTGACAATCCCTCCAATCCAGTAAAAACTCTCCATATCTGCCCCCATAATCTTTAATAAACACCCGGCATCGCTCCGGTACATGATTATACAGTAGCAGTTGATTTCATAAAATAGGTGTTAAGAAAGGCCGGTGGGGTGTTAAGATTTTATAAAGATGAATGACAACAGGCTTCAAGACAAGCAAATAATGCTCGCTGTCTCCGTTTGACCCGATGTTTTGTCCATGTCTATATTGCAATCCCAAGTCGCATGGGCGGAGACATTGACAGGATGGGCGGTTTGAGGTATGAGGTATAATGAAGCTATTGGGGGTTAGGCTATGGCGGCGGTATTGTTTGACACATTAAAAGCGTTTGAATCCTTGAAGTCGTCCGGCCCTACAGAGGAACAGGCAAAGGGCTCATCTGAAGCTCTAAAGACATCTCAGGAATCAAGCGTTGAGGGGCTTGCTGCTAAAGCTGACATTGAAACCCTTGACTATTTTATCTTTTCACTATGTGCGCCAATCATCTTGAGCAACCTGAACATTCTCTGACAATCTTCGGCACTAAAACCAATTTCAGTCATCGAAAATCTCTTTGATATTGACGTCAAGCCCCTCGATGACCTTTGACGTAACCACGCCCTCAGCTTCGGCGTAGGAATGGAGCTTATACCTGCCTTCCTCAAGCGTAAAAACCTCGAATATTTTAAGCTCAGGGATGATTATCCAATACTCCGGTACGCCGTATTTTTCGTATATCTCTTTTTTTACATCGGTATCCCATCGGAATGACCCCTGTGATACTATCTCACAAAGCATATCCGGCACACCTCGTATCCAATCCTGAATGATTGCCGTGTTTTCTTTCCTGATAAATAATATGTCGGGCTGAAGCCTGTTTAAGCCTTCCTCAAGAATAACGTCAAGGGGGGAGAAGTATAACTCTCCCAATCTGGCGGCCTCAATATGGCGGTTTATCATTATGATGAGCTTCCTTGCGATCTTCTGATGTCTACTAAAAGGGCTGGGCGACACAATCTCCTCCCCGTTGATTATCTCCGTTAAATCTAAATCTCGTTCGATTGTAAGTGTTTCCATGACTATATTCTCCCTTCAACATGACGGGTTTGTCTATGACTAAATGCGACTATACACATTTTGGGCGTGTTTTAGGCTTAGGGTTTAATGCTACTGGCTTTCTGCTAATCCCAACTGCCTGGAAACCTCGCTGGTGTGCCTCATCTGCTGCCTTAGCCAGGCGATTTCTGACGACGTCAAGCGTCAGCGTACCGGCGCCGTTGGCGCTCATGGCAAGCCCCGCGTCAAAACCGTTGCCGTCAACGCCTTCATCTATAGGCAAGGTTGCAATGACCTTCCCTGTCTCCGTGTCTAAAACTGCCATTAACTTGTTGTGACAGCCCGAAAAAATCCGGTGTTTCTCCGGGTCAATCCCCATCCCTGTTGGCTCTTCGCACGGGTGCAGCGGAAAGCGCCTCGTTACCGTTAACTTCCGGCTGTCTATCTCTACAGCTTCGTTAGTGTCCTCTATATTGACGTAAATCTTGCCTTTGCCGTCTGAGGCGGCGAATTCGGGCTTGCCTCCGAGGGCAATTGTGGCGGCAATCTCACCGGTGGCCGCGTTAAA
Source organism: Nitrospirota bacterium (assembly GCA_015233265.1). Classification (GTDB taxonomy): domain Bacteria; phylum Nitrospirota; class Thermodesulfovibrionia; order Thermodesulfovibrionales; family Magnetobacteriaceae; genus Magnetominusculus. The sequence goes on along the minus strand of JADFXZ010000104.1, from coordinate 3,149 downwards.
TGCGGTGGCGCTGCGCCCCTACCATTAAACGTAAATACACGCTTTGTTGCCGTGTCATAGAGGATAGCGTCGGGGTTTTCGCCTGTCTTCGCAGTGCTGATTACTTTTAATGTTTTCAGGTCGAAGATGGAGGCCGTGTCAGCCTTGCCGTTACTGGTGAAGCCGCGATTAAGCTCCGGCGCTATGGCAATTCCGTGAACGCCAGGGGTGTCAGCAATATCTCCAACCAGCTTGCCTGTATCTATATCTACTACCATCACATGAGTGCCGCGCGAGATATAAAGCCGCCGTGCCGCAGTATCTACTGTAAGATAGTCCCAGCCGCCTTCGCCGCCAAGCTCAAGGTTGTTAATTACATGATAACCTGAGTCCCCTGCCCATGAATATGGGAAGTTAATGAGGCAGCAGAGAATTAAAAAAATTGCTGACAGCGATAGTTTTATAAATGCCTCATTTGTTATCCCCAAAGGATTTCATTATGGCACCAGTCCCTGCTGAGGTCACCATCTGAGCGTATCTCGATAAATAGCCCGTAGTTATCTTAGGCTTTGCCGGTTTCCATGTCTTAAAGCGCTGCTTTATCTCATCGTCTGAGACAAGCATGTCAAGCCGTCTCTCATGAATATCTATCCTGATTTTGTCGCCATCTCTGAGTACCGCAATCGGGCCGCCTTCCATCGCCTCCGGTGACACATGCCCTATGCAGGGGCCGCGCGTCCCGCCAGAAAACCTGCCGTCGGTTATCAGCGCTACCGATTCACTGAGTCCCATGCCGGCAATTGCCGCCGTTGACGTCAGCATCTCCCTCATGCCGGGGCCGCCCTTTGGGCCTTCACATCTTATCACCACTACGTCGCCGGGCTTTATTTTCCCTTCGCGAATTACCTTTATTGCATCATCCTCGGAGTCAAACACGACCGCCGTCCCCTCAAATATCATCATTTTCTCTATCACCGCGGACTGCTTCACTACGGCGCCACCCGGGGCAAGCGTCCCCTTCATTATCGCTATACCGCCCTGGGCGTGGTATGCCTTGTCTACTGGCACAATTACGCCCTCATCCACAATAGCTGCGCCATCTATGATTTCAAAGACCTTGCTGCCGCTGACGGTGATATGGTCGTGCATCAGGTGTGAAAGCTGCTTCTGCACCGCCGGGATGCCTCCTGCATAGTGCAGGTCCTCAAGATAGTGCTGACCACCGGGAAGCATATTGGCTATATGGGGCGTTGTCTTACTTAGTTCGTCAAATACATCTATGGGCAGCTTCACACCGGCGTCGTGGGCTATGGCCGGTATGTGAAGCACCGTGTTTGTTGACCCGCCAAGAGCGGTGTCAATTCTTATCGCGTTTTCAAATGCCTTTCTGGTCATTATCTTTCTGGGTGTTATACCCTTTTTTACCAGCTCAATTACCCTTTTGCCACTTTCAAAGGCAAGCCGTTTTTTCTCCGACGATACGGCAAGTGACGAGGCACAGTAGGGCAGTGACATCCCTATGGACTCAGTCACGCAGGCCATTGTATTAGCCGTGTACATCCCCTGACACGAACCCGCACCGGGGCAGGCACACATCTCAAGCGCCTCAAGTTCCTTGTCTCCGATGAGACCCTGTCTGTGTTTAGCAACGGCCTCAAACGTGTCATTAACCAGCGACAGACGCTTTCCCTTGAGATAGCCTGAGTGCATCGGCCCGGCCGTCACTATTATAGATGGTATATTCACACGCGCCGCCGCCATCAGCATGGCAGGGGTTATCTTATCGCAATTAGTCAACAACACCAGACCATCAAACTGATGCGCGTTTGCTATGGCCTCTACCATGTCGGCTATCAGCTCTCTGGATGGAAGCGAATAGTGCATCCCGCTATGTCCCATAGCTATGCCGTCGCATATGCCGGGTACGCCAAAGAAAAAAGGGTATCCACCGCCCGTGTGAACCCCTTTTTCAATAAAGCGCTCAAGCTCTCTCATTCCAACATGGCCGGGGATTACGTCGGTAAAGCTGCTTGCAACGCCTATGAAGGGTTTGCTCATTTCACTCTTAGGGATGCCCGTTGCATAGAGCAACGCCCTGTGCGGTGCTCTGTCCACACCTTTTTTTATCTTATCGCTTCGCATTCTCTCGTGTCTCCTTTGATTATATTATGTAAGCGTCTCAATCAATTCGGCGAACGCTTGTAATCCCGTATCATCTGTGCAATTTGATCTTTCTTATAGAGTTTTGTCTTTGATAGTTCCTTGCGCTTGATGTCCTCTTCTGTGGTCAGGTATTTCTTCTTGTCAATTTCATCAATCTGCAGGTCAAGAGTCCTGTGGTCTTCCTCAAGCTGCTTGAATTGTTCATTTTGCTGTCTCAGTTGCTCAATGATCTCCTGTTCCGTCATTATGGCCTCCTTATGTTAACGTATTAAAGCAGGGCCGGTCGGCCCCCGTGATTTTCCACCGTTACCGTCATTGAGATTATCGTCATCAAGACGGTATTTCCCCATTAGTAAGTTACGCAGCGCATATGAACTTTCGATGCAGTCATTTACACTTATTCCCGCGTATGAGTTTCCGTGGAGGTAGAGTCCTTCATGTGCCTTCAGGGATTTATTAACGCTGTCAAGAAGGGCTGCGTGCCCTTTGTTGTACTGCGGTATGGCGCGTTCATGTCTGAATATTTTTACCATTTCTGGCGTCCCTTGTACCTTTATTATATCAGAAAGTTCGGAAAATACGGTACCAATTATTTTTTCGTCATTAAGGGCGGCAATATCAAGAGCCCTTGCCCCTCCAAGCATCGTGCGAAAGAGCATATACCCCTCTGGTGCGCGATTACTAAACGTGCTTGAGTCACAGAGTGTCCCAAGAATCTTTCTGCCTTCTTTATATGGGATAAGAAAACCAAAGCCGTCGAAGTTGGACTTTACCGCCTCGCGCTTAAATGCCATTGAGACAACCGTTACGGATGGATATGGGATGACGGCAAGCAGCTCGGCAAGGTTACTATCAAGGCCCTTTAATATGTCAGCAGCGGCATAGGCGGGGGTTGCCACCACTACCACGTCTGCCACTTCTGATGGGGCGTCTTTAAAATAGATATGATACCGAATAAGGCTCGTATTTCCCCGACATTCATTGAAGGGCCCAGATTGGCTGAGCCC
>JADFXZ010000103.1 GCA_015233265.1 Nitrospirota bacterium | reverse complement strand
GCCCGCGAAGGGGCGATTTCGGTAAGATAGTATTTTAATTTCTTTTTAACAGCGGAAAATGCCCCCTGATCAATCTTGCGCCTTCTAAGCTGATAGTACTGCTCTTTGAGGGCGGGAGCCGCGCGCGTCAGAGTTTTAGCAAAATCAGTGGTGGAGCTGACAACATAGTTAATATCTGACGGTTTTAAATTAAGATAACTCAGGCAGGACTCAATCGAGAGCCGGGGGAAACCGGCGTCGAGCTTTCGCCGTGATAGCCTCTCCTCGTTTATGGCATATTCAATGCGGCCGTTGGCAATTACAGCCGCACCGGCGTCGTGCCCGTCCCATATGCCAAGTATATACATATTACCTTACCGGTTTGAGGAACTTTAATGCCGAGAGGGCAGTCCTGCCAACATTGCTAAAGCTCATCAGCTTTAAGATGCCTAATATAATCCTGCGCCTCAGGTAAAACTCCCTCACCGCCTGAACCCGTATAGCCTCAACCTCGTCAGGCGTGATGGTTGCTAAAGACATTACCGGCTTTTCCTGCCGGAATCCTGCAAAATCACAGGTGCTGTCAATCCATCCCTCTTTTAATGCCTCGCCGTAGAGCGCTGAGCCGGGAAACGGCACGGCGCAGTAGAACTGGGCAAAATCCAGAGGCAGGGCAAGCACACGCCTCTTAGTGTCAAGGGCGGAGGCCCGTGTCTCATGCGGGAGGCCGAAAATCACATGCGCCGAGACCAGTATGCCCGCCTTTTTGGTCAGTTCAATAATATTATGAATCTGGCTCACCTCTATATTTTTCTTCACGCCTTTAAGTATGTCCTGGTTAAACGATTCGATTCCATAGCTTATCATCCAGCATCCTGCCTGCCTCATCAAGTATAGTAATTCCCCATCTACAGTGTCAATTCTGCTGTTGCACACCCATGAGACCCTTAAACCACTGTTGATGATGGCTTCGCAGAGCGCGCGCACAAAATAGGGATTAGCCGTGAAGTTCTCGGCCCACAGGAAAAAATCCGTTATATTAAACCTCTCGGTTTCCTCTTTCATCTCCCTGACTATCGAGTCAACCGTTCTGGTACGCACCTTGGCGCCGTAGTACGTCGCACTTGTGCAAAATGAACACGGGAAGTGGCAGCCGCGCTGGGGCATAATCATCAGAAAGGGTTTGTCTTTCAGGGGAAGCCTGTATGAGTTGACGTTAATGAGGCTCCAGTCTGGGTAGGGCAGGGCATCAATGTCCGGGATGAACTGCCGTGCGGGGTTTCGTACTATCTTATTGTCACTGTCCCTGAATGTAATGCCCTCGACGGCTATCAGTGAGGCGTGTTTTTCAATAGCGCTTATAGCCTCCATAATAGTAGTTTCAGGTTCGTTTCTGACAATGATGTCCAGAGATGGCGACCGATCCAGCGATTGCACGTCAAGGACAGTAACATGGGTTCCAAAGACGATGGTGAAAGTCTCAGGCTTTTTGGTTTTAATCAACGAGGCGAGGTTGAGGTCGCTATTGATTGACGGCGTTGCCGCGCTCCAGATGACTGCGTCGGGTGAAAAAGCGGCGATTATGTGTGGCAGATCGTTTAAGTAAATGCCTTCGGCGGGGCAGTCGATGACCTTTACCTCATGCCCCTGTTCTTTGATTAGCGTTCCTGTGTAAACCAGCGAAATAGGAGGCCACAGCGTAGTCCAGATAGCGCTTTGCTGAGTGCAGCGCCCCTCGCGGGTGAACTTCTCACCGTGCGGCGATGGGGGATTAAGAAGAAGTATTTTCATTTACCCACCGCTGCCGCGGACTATTGTTTCCGCTTCGATAAGAGCAGAAATATCCACAGATACTGTTAATTCCGGCGTCATTAATATATGCTGCCATATATCAAAATAAATATGCAAATTCCCGAAATCATATGTCGCGAAATCATAATATTTTCTCAAAGGAAATACCTTGACAAAATCGCTGAAAATTTGTAGTATGTTATACTGTTGCTGTGACAATATTTGCTTATTCAGTCTGAGGTGGCAGTTGCAGGGGTGATTTAGCATCGGGGAAAGAATCTTAGATAAATGACATTATAATTACCACTGAGAGGGTTGAGTATGCCGGCAATGAAAAAACATATAATCAGACCGTTTTGGGTAATCAGCTATGCAGTCAGGAAAGACATCACAAGTCTGCTGCTCTTTATAGCATTTCTGTTATTAGCAACCCAGTCTGCCGAGGCGCACTGGACTGTGGATGTGTGTAAAACAGGGACTGGCACCGCTGCCATAACCGCAACTACAGGTTATTCCACCTGCTCTAACCCCTGCTCGAACTGTTGCGCCGGCAATACCGCAAGCGCCTATTGCTTTCAGTATTCGGGCAGCAGCGGTATCACAGATGTTACCCTTACCGAGAGTCCGAGCGGCGGTGCTACTTTCACAGGCTGGACGGCCTGTGGCGGGCAGTCAAATAGCTGCGATGCCGGTACCTGCCAGTGGAATGGCTGTTCAGGGACTGGTACGACATGTCATAATGTTTATTCGAACAATAATTCATACTGCATATCCGCCGCGTTTACCAGCGGGTCAGTGACAACGACCACTGCGGTATCATCGACTACCACGTCAGCGGTTTCATCCACAACGACCTCTACGACCTCTACGACTACTACATCGATTTCGGCAACCAACTCATCGATGACCAATTTTTGTAACGGTACATCTATCCCTCCGTTTATGGGCGGAAATGTCTCGCCCCTTTTAATGCTCGATATTTCAAAAGACCACAAGAACAGCTACAAGGCATACAACGACTACAGCGACCTCGACGGCGATGGAACGATTGATACGCAGTACAAGGGAACCATCACATATTACGGCTATTTCGACTCTGCTAAGTGCTATACATATACGTCGGGTGCGACGAGTTCTTATACGTCCACAGCGTACTATTTCTCACCTTCTTATGTGTCCTCTACGTCTCCTGCTACATGTAACGGCAGCACATGGAGCGGGAACTTTCTCAACTGGGTCACGATGTCAAGAATGGATGTCCTGAGAAAGGTGCTTTATGGTGGATACAGGTCTACAGATACCTCCTCTACGACAATACTTGAACGACAATTTCTGCCTCAGGACGCCCACAGCTGGGTAAAGATATATACCCCCGGCACGGGAGACCCTACGATAAATCAGGTGACTCCACTGACTGGTCAGACTAGTGTTTCTATCTGTAATACTACAGTCAATGCAAGTACAAATCCCCCCGCCATGCGTGTTGCCAGCGGTTCATGGCCATATTGGGCGTCTAACGAGAGATGGCAATGCAACAGGGCGGGAGAGTATAACAACGGTTCTCAGTGGGAAGTGCGTCGTCCCCCTGCGGCTACAGGCAGTTTAATGGACTATATTGTCAGGGTAAAGGTGTGCGATTCGACCTTGCTGGGGTCTGAAAGGTGCCAGTTGTACCCAAGCGGCAATTATAAGCCAATAGGCCTTCTTCAGGCATACGGCGAGAGTAATAAAATGTATTTCGGATTGATGACCGGCAGCTGGATTAAAAACAAATCCGGCGGTGTGCTCAGAAAAAACATCGGCTCGATTACAAACGAGGTAAACTATACAACAGATGGGACGTTTTGTATAAACAGCCACGGCACGGCTAACACGGCCTGTGTCTCAAGCACCGGCACCCCCGGGATAATCGACACGCTGAACAAAATAAAGATATACAGGTACAACTATGGTTCGGGCTGGAGCGACGGCACTTATAATACCAATGACGCCTGCTCATGGGGCAATCTGACCTTTTCAGAAAGTTCAGGTGGCACATGTGTTAACTGGGGAAATCCAATCAGCGAGATATATTATGAATCCTTGAGATACTTCATGGGAAAGACAGCTGCTACATCGGCTTTCAGCGCGGATGACAGCTCTATTGTCTCAGGGCTTAGTCCTGTTACGTGGGTAGACCCATACACAGTATATCCTTACTGTTCCAAACCGTTTATCATGATGATAAGCGATGTGGCTCCCAGCTATGACTCTGACCAACTTCCCGGGGTAAACAGCAATTTTGGAAGCGGGCTGACGGCAGATATAGGGGTCAACGGCACCCTTCTAAACGCGGCTACACAGACCGATATAGTTGGCGGCAGTACAGGGGAGAATGTGTCGGGGAATTACTTTATAGGCCAGTCCGGTGCGACAAACGACACGGTAAGCGGCGTTACCACTAATTTGTGTACAAGTAAGAGCGTAAGCGCCTTGTCGGCGGTGAGGGGGCTTTGCCCAACATCCCCAAACACTCAGGCCTCGTACTATCTTGCCGGCCTTGCCTACTGGGCGCACATCAATGACCTAAGAAACGCCGCCAACACGCCCAACAACTCCATTACAGGCGATAACGTCACCCAGAACGCTACCACTTATTCAGTGGCGATGAGCACCACACTTCCGAAATTGACTCTTAATGTTGGCTCATCAAGCCAATATCCCGTTCAATTTATCCCCGCCTGCTTCAATAGCTCGGTTGGAAACCCATGCGCGCTGGTTAATTTTGTTATTGACAGCAACTCGACAATCTGCACAAGCCCTCCATCTGGCACAATAATAGGCCGTTACTTCATTACATGGGAGGACTCACCGCAGGGCGGAGACTACGACATGGACGCAGACGGCTGTATCTATATTACAGCTAATAATGCCGCAAATCCTCCCACGGTTACTTTTACGGTGAAGATGACCGGCAGTTCCACGCCCTATAATATGAATATGGGATATATTGTAAACGGCACGACAACCGACGGCCAGCAATACCTCGCAACCAACTGCAACAGCAGCTCCGCCAGCCCGAATACCGGCTTGCTTACTCATTCAAACTGTGGCACGAGTTTTACCACAGTGCCGTCCACCTCGGGCACAACGCCCACTAACGGCGCTAATATAGGTTCTCTGACGCATACAATTAATACCTCTGCGTCCACTGTTAAGCTCCTCAATGACCCGCTGTGGTATGCTGCGAAATGGGGCGGCTTCACAGACAGTAACGGCAATAATCTGCCAGACAATACAACTGAATGGTCAACAGGCGTCAACGGCACCGGAGTGCCAGATAATTACTATCTGGTGACAAACCCCTCAACGCTTGAGTCCCAGTTAGAACTGGCGTTTCTTCAGATCCTAAAACAGACTTCCTCAGGCACTGCCGCCACTGTCCTTTCCCAGAGGTCGCAGTCCGGGGCCAATCTCATCCAGGCAACGTTTTACCCAAACAAGTATTTTACAGGCAACACAGAGCTTTCCTGGGTTGGCTACCTCAATAACCTCTGGTTCTATAACAGCAGCGGGGTGCAGGAGATAAGAGAAGATACCAAAAACGATTTCAAGTTAAATCTCACAAACGACAATGTTATAAACTTTACGGTTGTCAATAACAATCCAGTTATTCAACTATACAGCGACACAACCGGTACCGGCACTTTGACAGCGCTAAATCCCTCTACCACAACCTTCGACTACCTTAACACGATTTGGGAGGCCGGTGGAAACAGCCGCGACCCGTCAAGCTACAACAGCACATCCACAAGTTACAGCGGAAATTATTATGACTTGTATCATGACAATGCCTCTGTGAGGACTATATATACTAATGGAAGCAGCGGCCTCGTTGCGTTTAATACAAGCAACTCGAGCTCGTTCAGCTCTTACATGGGGGCTTCAATGATTGGCACGGCATCCCTGAACGATATTATCGACTATACCCGCGGGGTTGATAAGTCAGGGCTTCGCAACAGGACAACCGCCAATCTGGGTTCCTCCACAACAAGCGTGTGGAAGCTTGGGGATATCATCTACTCGACCCCTGTTTTAAACCAATACTCGCCGGATTCCAGTAACGGTAATGCCGACTATTGGGCAGCCTTTGTGGGCGCAAACGATGGAATGCTCCACGCCTTTAAGGCGGGGAAGCTGTCTTCTACCGGGCTTGGCGCGGGTGAGATACAGCAGTTGAGCGGTTCTGCCCTTGGAAGTGAGCTGTGGGGATTTATTCCGAGGAATGCCCTGCCCTATCTGCGCTATCTGGCAGACCCATCCTATTCGCCAAACTCTGGCTGCCACATATACTTTGTCGATTTGAAGCCGTATATCTACTCCTACACACCTACCAGCGCTTCTTCACAAAAGGTTGTACTCATAGGCGGTATGCGTCTTGGCGGGGCCTGCGGATGTCAGGCCAGCGGTACATGTCCTGCAGCCTCAGATGTATATACACCGCCGTCAGATACGTGTCTCACAGCTAATCGCTCAGACGCGGCAACGGCACTAAGCAGCTGCGTTGGCCTGTCCTCGTACTTTGCCCTTGACATCACCAACCCGGCATCTCCGTCTCTATTGTGGGAGTTTTCTAATCCTGAGCTTGGCTTTTCTTACTCCGGCCCGGCGGTTATCAACAGAGGCGGGAATTTGATGGTTATGTTTCTGTCAGGGCCGCAGACATATACCGGTTATTCTTATCAAAATCTGAAGGCCTTTACATTAGCCCTGAACAATGACTTTACGATAAACACAACCGCTGCTGGCAGCACCGGCGGAGTATATAAGTACGACACAGGTATAGCCCGCGCCTTTGGCGGCAGGTTGTTTACTAACGGAGTTGACGTAAACTCAGACGGCTATACCGACTATGTCATAGCAGGATATACCTCATCGCCGGATACCACATGGACAAAATTCTCTGGCGGCCTTCTGTCCATTTATACGGGAGGGACAGTCCCCACTACATTATGCACCGGCAACGCCTGCCCTGCTAATTGGTCAAACTGCTGGTATTACGACTCAAACTACTTTAAGCTTACCGGCCCTGTCACCAGTCAGGTCAACGTCAATAAGTGTTTCAGTCAATACTACGCGTTTGCCGGAAGCGGAAGGTACTTTAAGCCGCTCGATACATATAGTGTTGTTGACAGCAGCAACAATGTGCTCTCGGGTGACTTCCTCTATGCCTCCCCGTTTGTGTGTGACCAGAATGGATGCTGCGACAATACTACTGTCACGCACCTGACGTCCTCAACAGTGGCCAATACCTGTAATGTTCTCAGCAGCGCCGGGACAAAGAGGCCGGACTGGACATTCCCGCTTGACAGCGCGGAGTCTGTCAACGGTATCTCCTATATCAGCGAACGCAACATCTCAGACCCTTCGTTTGCCTCTAATATGATTTTCTACACGACAACGCAGCCTACTTCGGACGTGTGTTCTTTTGGAGGCCGCTCAAGGGAACTGGTCTTTAACTGTGCCACGGCTGCAGCCCCAGGCTCGCTCATGGACAACTGCACATCCTACACGATACCCTCGTCAAGTTTGACGGGTACGCTGTTTATGCAGACCTCGTCGAGCGCCATAAGCAAGATTTCTGTTGCATCGGGGTTTCATGGGCTGACCTCAAGCGATACAAATCAATCTTCGCTGCAGAGCAACCCCATGGGCGCCACAACTAACTGGATACCTGGAATAGCCCCGGAAGGCACAACGCCGTATGTGGCGCCTTCATCGAACGCGTTTGGGAAGGTACTGAATTGGATGGAGAGGTGACGGCGTTAAGATGATTACCGATGGGTAAGCCGCGTCAGGGCCATTGGCAGGGCAAGCGCATTTGAAGAATCAGTCAGAAATTGCCTACACTTTTGCCCTGACCAATGTTTTCCTGGATTCCCGCTTTACCGTGAAAATCATCCTAAGCTAAGGCACAAAACCCCC
>JADFXZ010000288.1 GCA_015233265.1 Nitrospirota bacterium | reverse complement strand
CCATAGGCGATACAAAATAGACCCGGCCTATATTAACCTATCCAAACCGGTGATTGCAACCACGAAAAACTACGCCCACAGGATTCACCTGCGCGATGGCATCTATGCCGAGGTTACGATGCTTTATAGGGGCAGCGATTATGTGCCGAATAATTTTGCGTATCTGGATTACAGCGATGCCGAATCTGTGGCGTTTTTTAAGCAGGGCAGGGCGCTGATTCACAATGCTACAGTATCGACATATTGTCTCTGTGGATGACCTCGTCTGAGTACTTATATCCAAGAATGCCTTCGATTTGGGAGGTCTTATGACCAATGATCTTTAACAGCTCCGCGTTGCCGTAGTTGACAAGCCCCTTAGCGATTTGCCTGCCACCAGGGGCGATGCAGTAGACGGCGTCCCCGCGGTCAAAGTTGCCAGAAATTGACTTAATGCCGGAGGGCAGGAGGCTCTTACCGCCGCTTAATATCGCCCTTGCAGCACCCTCGTCAAGCGTAAGCCTGCCCTTAGCGCGAATGCCAAAGGCAATCCAGCCCTTTCTGGCGCCGTGCTTCTTTGCCGCCGGCTCAAATCGTGTTCCAGTGGGGTTTCCGTTACTAAATATCTCTCTTAAGACATATTCAGTCTTACCGTTTACGATATTAACCGCAATACCGTCAGCAGTTGCCATCTTTGCCGCGATGAGCTTTGATGACATCCCTCCGGTGCCGCATGTGGATGCCGAGCCGCAGGCGGCCTTCTCAATCTCTGGTGTGATTACCTGAACAACGGGAATTAATCTGGCGGAGATGTTTCTACAGGGGTCAGCGTCATAGAGGCCGTCCACATCAGACAGGATAATGAGTCTGTCCGCGGTCATCAAGGAGGCCACAAGGGCGGCAAGCCGGTCATTGTCACCAAACTTAAGTTCGTCTATCGAGACGGTATCGTTTTCGTTGATAATGGGGATGATATTAAAGTCAAGCAGTGCTTTGAGGGTATTTCTGGCGTTTAAATAGCGACGCCTGTCAGAAAACACGTCTCGTGTGAGCAGCACCTGTGCCACTTTTTTATCATATGAGCCGAAGGCCTTCTCATACGCCCAGACGAGGGAACTCTGCCCCGCGGCGGCGGCGGCCTGTTTGACGCTTATGTCGGTAATCGGCCCTTCGATGCCAAGCTTGCCCCTGCCAGCGGCAACCGCCCCCGAAGATACGATTATAGTCTGACGGCCTTGTCCACAGAGCGTGGATATATCAGCAGCGATACGGTTAATAACCGCCTCGTTGAGACCATTAGGTGTGGTAATGATACTGCTTCCGATTTTAATTACTATGATTTCCATGCAGGGGTATTAAATCAAGTTGCAGTCATAAAAGTAAAGGGCATATTCGTCAATCGGTCATTGCCGCCTCGTTAGTCCGGTCATTGTAAACGGCGGCTGCCAAAAGTGATGATTTTAATCGTGGATATTGCCTTTACTGTCTGACTTATTACAACATAATCAAGCTTAGGGCAAATAAATCAATCCAAAGGGGGGCGGCATTGCCAATCGAGAAACCACAGGGCGATGTAAGTCAGATAGAACAGGACAGAAACTATACAGTAATTGTTTACGGTAAGCAATACGAGGTTATCTTACACCCTGATATAAACGATGGCGGTTTTTGGATAGAATGTCCTGAGCTTGATGTTGTATCGCAAGGTGAGACTGTTTATGAGAGTCTTGACATGATTAAAGAAGCGATGGAGTTATATCTTGAGGAGATAGAAGACACTCGCGCGGCTCATGGATAAACTTAATAATCTCCATACTGATAAAATCCTAAAGGCATTTCAAAGGGCAGGTTGGACGTTTAAATCTCAGAGAGGCAGCCATATTAAACTTGCCAAAGAAGGTGCAACAATTATTTTGCCAGTTCACAAAGGAAAGCCCATAAAAGGGCCTGTTTTATTAGACACGCATTATTGTTGAAGGCGGGTAAGGCCAAAAACTATACAAAATGATGAAGGCACGGCGTTTCCCCCACTTTTGTCTTGATAATAACCACGAATGTGGTTACAATAAAGCATTATATTTGAATGGTCAGAGCCTAAGCGGCTTGCTGTTTTGAAAATGCGTGAGCTTGATTTTTTCGACGCGCAGTCTTTGTTTGATGGAAGGTGTTTATACACCTTTCCTTCGCCAAGGGGCACGGAGGCAAGGTGGGTCAGCGTAGGCGAAACGAATGGACGGCTTATGCTTGTCATGAATCGTTTCAGTTTGCGCGTGCACGGATAGCGTGTGACAGGGGCTTGCGGCACTTTATCAGTAGATCGCCTTTATTTTGTCGTATATTTCGTTGGGCTTTATCATAGCGCCGCCCGGTCTGCCGTAGAACAGCACGTCGGCCCGTCCGTTTATGGCAAGCCTTACGTCTTCTATCATCTGGCCGGAGTTCAGCTCCACGACGAGTACCTTTTTTTTCTTGCCCTCAGATACCAGCTTAATAAGCGCCTCATCGGGGTATGGAAACAGGGTAATCGGCCTGAAAAGCCCGACTTTATAGCCCTCGCGCCGCAGTGTGGTAACGGCTGAATATGCAATGCGCGCGGCTGAGCCAAAGGCGGCCACTACCACT
>JADFXZ010000287.1 GCA_015233265.1 Nitrospirota bacterium | reverse complement strand
AAATACAGGGTATTATTAAGGAATCGGTAGATGTCGGCGAGGTCCCTAAGGTCGGCGATATCTTGGCTGCAACTGATAAGGTCTCAAAAGAGGAAGTGAAAAAGGCGTTGACAAAACAAGCGCCGTCTGAAAAAGAGAAACCAGTGCAGCTTGAGCAGACAATCAGAGTGGATGTTGAGAGGCTCGACAATGTGCTCAATCTGGTTGGAGAGCTTGTGCTTGCCAGAAACCGCCTGATGAAAGTTGTCTCTAATCTTGAGCTGAAGTACACGGACAATGCTGATGTAGCCCCGCTTGCCGAGCTGACAGCATTTATAAATTTGATTACGACAGACCTCCAGCTCGCCGTTATGAAGACAAGAATGCAGCCGGTGAGGAAGGTATTTAATAAATTCCCACGCATGGTAAGAGACCTTGCCCGGTCTTTGAAGAAAGATGTCGAACTGAATCTCTCCGGAGAGGAGACAGAACTCGACAAATCAATTATAGAGGAAATTGGCGACCCGCTGGTGCACTTAGTCAGGAACTCCGTAGACCACGGCATAGAGATGCCAGAGGTAAGAACGGCAGCAGGCAAACCCAGAGGCGGCACGGTGCTGTTGTCGGCCTATCAGGAGGGCAACAACATAGTGCTCTCGATAGAGGACGATGGCAAGGGAATAGACGTCGAGATGCTGAAGGAAAAGATAGTGGAAAAGGGTCTGGGTAGCCCTGAGGAGCTTGAGAGGCTTTCTTCGAAGGAAATCCTTGATTATATATTTATGCCCGGATTCTCGACGGCGAAGGTTGTCTCAGACGTCTCTGGGCGCGGCGTAGGCATGGATGTTGTCAAGACAAATATCTCTAAATTAAACGGCACTATTACAATTGAGACTGAAAAGGGGAAAGGATCGAAGTTTCTCCTGCGGCTGCCCCTGACGCTTGCAATAATACAGGCGCTGATGGTTGGGGTAGGCAATGAGGTGTTTGCAGTGCCGCTTGCCTCAGTGGTAGAGACCGTGCGCATAGACCAATCAAACATCAAGACTATCAGAGGACAGGAGACGGTAATCCTCAGAAACGAGATAGTGCCCGTGCACAGGCTGGCCAATAAGTTTTTCATCCCCCCGGCCTCCACAAACGGCGGGATAAAGATGTATCTCGTTGTGATACTTATAGGAGAAAAGAAATTCGGCATGATGGTCGATAAATTATTCGGACAGGAAGAGGTCGTCATTAAATCGATAGAAGGATTTTCAAACAGCTCGGAAGGCATTGCCGGGGCGACAATAACCGGAGATGGCAAGGTAGTGCTGATCCTTGACCCGGCGGTGATGTTCGTCGGGGATCTTCACACATAGCGCCTCATGGATAAGATAAAGGTTCTGATAGTAGACGATTCGGCATTTATGAGAAATGCCCTCAAAAACATGATATCGTCCGACAAGGACATACAGGTTGTGGGCACTGCCAATGACGGAGTTGAGGCGATTGAGAAGGTCTTAACGCTGAAGCCGGACATTGTGACAATGGATATAGAGATGCCCAGAATGAACGGCCTTGAGGCGCTGGCTAATATTATGAAGCAGTGCCCTACGTCGGTAATAATGGTTAGTTCGTTGACTGTTGAGGGCGCTGGTGTGACACTTAAGGCGTTGGAGCTTGGCGCAGTTGATTTCATCCCTAAGAATCTCTCTGAACTCTCGATAAATATAATGAATATCAAACAGCTGATTATAGATAAGATAAAACAAATCGCGGGCAAGAGGAAAAAACTTACAGACAGCCAGTTTATTGATTCTGTAAGGTATCTGCAGCCACGACCGCCGCCACAGCAGGCACAGGCCGTGAAAACTCCAGTGAAAAATCAGATGCCGTCAAAGAAGATAGCGATTGTGGCAATAGGGACGTCAACCGGCGGCCCGAAGGCGCTCCAGAGCGTTATACCCCTCTTGCCAAAGGATTTCCCCGTGCCGATTGTTATTTCGCAGCATATGCCAGCGACATTTACCGGCCCATTTGCGCAGCGCCTCAATCAGCTGAGCCAGATGCAGGTAAAAGAGGCACAGCATGGAGAGAAGATACAAAATGGCATAGTATATATAGCCCCCGGCAGCGGGCACATGAGCCTGTTAAGAAAGGGCGTTGACAGGATAGTAAACATAGCGGACAATGCGGAATACATATATAAACCCTCGGTGGATGTGATGATGTTATCTGTGGCGGAGGTAAACCCCGGGGCATGCCTGGGCGTAATTCTCACGGGAATGGGCAATGACGGCCTCAAGGGGATGCAGGCAATACATAAATCCGGCGGCAGGACAATAGCCCAGGACGAGCAATCATGCGTGGTGTACGGGATGCCTAAGGCCGTGGTGGATGCCGGTGTGGCAGATAAAATCGCGCCGCTTAAAGATATAGCCAATGAGATAATAAATTCAGTTTAGTGTACTCCAAGACATTTATTAAGTCCTTTTCAGTAGCAGCGCCTCACAGTGCATATTCAACAGAAAAATAAAGCGGCAATCACGGAAGTCCGAATCTATCAGGTAGTTCTGGATTCCCGCTTTCCAGACTGTGTCACAATAAAAAACCAGCCCCCCCCCTCAAAGGCAGGGGGCTGTG
>JADFXZ010000286.1 GCA_015233265.1 Nitrospirota bacterium | reverse complement strand
ACTGAGGAGATGCAGATGTTTGGCAGCCCACTGCCGGGGTGAGTGCCTCCGCCGGTTATGTAGCAGTTTGCGAGTTCTTCAGAGCGGTTGTGCGGCCTGAAGTAAAACATCTGGTTGAGGTTGTGGCTCAGATTAAATACCGCCCCGTTGTAAACATTGAAATCCACCTGCCAGTCTTGCGGCGTGATGATTTTCTCCTGTTCGATGTGACCTTCAATGTCCTTGAGCTGAGTTTTGCTGGCAACAAAGTCAATGACCTGCCTTCTAAAGCCATGTTTTAGAGCGTCCCAGTCTATGGCGGACTTGTTATTGGGCACGGGCACGAGTATATATATTGGGGACTTCCCCTGTGGGGCCAGCGTGGAATCTGTGACGGCAGGGTTGTGAATATAGACAAACGATGACGCGGAGGGCTGCCGTGTCATCGTTATCTCGTCCATGTAGGCTTTGAAGTTTTCGCCGAAGATCAGGTTGTGATGGGGCATGTCATAGAGCTTATCAAGGCCGAGGTATAACATAAATGTCGAACAGGAGTGGGCAAGGCTTTTTAGGCCAGCGTCTGTGTATTTTTTCCTGTCTGTGAGGAATGTGGACATGGCGTAGGAGAAGTCGGCGTTTATTATCACATAGTCAGACTCTATTGTTGATCCGTCTTCCAGGACAATGCCCGTTGCCTTCTGGGCATTAGTGGCAATGCCCTTGACCTTTGTGGCGGTATAAATCTCCCCACCAAGCTCTTTAACAACCTCTGCCATAGCCATGGTGAGGCGGTTAAGGCCGCCTGTTACGTGATGAACGCCCCATCGATGCTCAATAAATGAAATCAGCGAATAGGCCGATGGCGCCTGCCACGGGGACATCCCAATGTACTTTGTCTGGAATGTCATAGCAAGTCTCATCCGCTCATCGGTAAAGTATTTTTCAATCCTGTCTCTGAGGCTGCCTGTGATGTCCATCTGCGGCAGCGCCTCTAAAAATGCTGGTTTAAGGAAATCAAATAAGCTGTCATAGGGGGTCTTAAAACACCGCTCTATGCGGTTAAATCTGTACTGTTCGTCATGCCTGAATTTAAGGTAGTTATCGAGCTGACCGGCAAAGGCCCGTTTAATTTCAGCGAGCGTCTGCTGTAATACCATAGAGGGATAAAACTCAGTTCCGTCTTCAAATATTAATCTGTAGAGCGGGTCAAGCGGCGTGATTTCAACATAATCATGGATGTTTTTACCGCAGAGCCTGAAGATTTCTTCCATATACTGGGGTAGCATCAAAAATGTAGGGCCTATGTCAAATGTAAAATCGCCAAGTGTAAATCTTCCTGAGCGTCCGCCAACAGAAGCCTCTTTTTCATATATAGCAACTTGATAGCCACGGCTTAACAGGAGCATGGCTGAGGCAAGGCCGCCCGGGCCTGCCCCTATGACCGTAATCTTTTTATTCATATTATCTTATTGAATATTCTATTGAATTGGCGGTAGCTGCCCTATAATCTCATCTACAGATGGGTGGTCGGCAATATTTACGGCGTAATGGGCATAGAGCAAACCCATGTGCTTGTCTATCAGAAACGTCCCGGACAATTGAAATATATCCCCTGAGGGCAGACCGGGCAGATGCCCTCGCCCCAGTGCCCTAAGGCCGCCTATAATAGTCTTAGGTGAGACTATCCCTGTTATCCCAGCCTTATGGAGTCCATATGCCTCATAGAGGCGTTTTCGAGGGTCGCATATAATAACGAAAGTCAACTTATGATCTGTACGAAACGCCTCCGCCTGTTTAGGGCTGCCCATGCCCACCAGGATTACCGTGATTCCAAATTCCTCCATGCGGTTTTTTTCAGCGTGCAACTGCACGGCCAGCTCCTTGCAAAATGGTCAGCCGAAGTGGCGTAAAAACACGAGTAACGTATAGCTGTGACTCAAGACGGCGCTGAGTTTTGCCTCACTCCCGTCTGAAAGCAACACCTCCGCATCCGGCGCTATATCTCCACGGCTCAACATTTCTATTATTATAAACCAAAATTATTAATAAATGGCAGTGCTCAATTCAATTAAGGGATATTGATGTCAGTGCCACTAATCTCAATTTACATTATGAGAGACTATGTAGTACAATTATACGTGGTTAACATTACCTTTGCCTCTGATTACCGCTATGTTTTAAGCATGTCAAATAAATATTTCGGGGTAACATGCAACAGACGATAGAAAGCATGGACTCTAAGAAAACTGTCTTCACAGTGCTCAGCGCTATTAGCTTCTCGCATTTTCTTAACGACACGATCCAGTCACTGATATTTGCCATCTATCCGCTGTTCAAAAGCAGATTTGAGCTTAGCTTCACTCAAATCGGCATCATTACGCTGACTTTCCAACTTACCGCCTCTGTGTTGCAACCAGCAGTCGGGCTGTACACTGACCACCATCCAAAGCCGTACTCTCTGGCCTTTGGAATGGGCTGCACTCTGGTTGGTCTTCTGGTCTTAGGCACCGCTGCAAACTATAACATAATTTTGCTTGCCGCGGCGGTCATTGGAACTGGTTCATCGATCTTCCACCCTGAGGCATCACGCGTTGCTCGTATGGCCTCAGGTGGACGGCACGGGCTGGCACAGTCGATATTTCAG
>JADFXZ010000102.1:7385-7809 GCA_015233265.1 Nitrospirota bacterium | reverse complement strand
GGCCGCCTTGGGCATAGACCCCTCTGGCGGTAATCAGCCCATACCGAAAGGCGATGTGATTGACGACCACTATGGCAGATGGACGGGCGTCGATGTTTATATAAAGGCATCGACTGGAGGCGCTCTGGAGACGATGAACGCCTATACGATAATGGAAAATCCTATGACCTCATGCGGGTGCTTTGAGTGCATTATGGCCGTTGTGCCCGAGGCCAACGGGGTTATGATAGTGCCGCGCGGACATACGGGTATGACCCCGATAGGTATGAAATTCTCGTCACTTGCCGGCATGGTTGGCGGCGGGGTACAGACGCCCGGGTTTATGGGCATAGGGATAAACTTCATAATGAGCAGGAAGTTTCTCTACGGTGACGGCGGCCTCAAGCGCGTGGTATGGATGACTAAGGGCCTAAAAGAGAGGATT
>JADFXZ010000102.1:6909-7287 GCA_015233265.1 Nitrospirota bacterium | reverse complement strand
ACCTCCGTTGACCACCCGGCTCTTGCGATGGCATCGATGTTTTAGGCAGGTTTTACCTGTAAGCAGCCCTAAAATAAGGAGACTTTTATGGAAGAGACAAAAAACTTAAAAAGTGTAGATAAAGTAGCTGAAGAGATACTGCAGTGGGGCCAAGAGCATGGCGTTAAGTCAGCGTTTGACAGGGCGGAGTCACTAAAGCCATGTCCGATTGGTCACACGGGAGCGTGCTGTAAGATATGCTATATGGGGCCATGCAGACTGGTAGGTCAGGACGCCGAAGAGACTGCGGCAGGTGTATGCGGGGCAACGCTGCCCGTGGTAACGGCAAGAAACTTTCTGAGGATGTGTGCTGCCGGTACCGCCTCACACAGTGACCAT
>JADFXZ010000102.1:1950-6783 GCA_015233265.1 Nitrospirota bacterium | reverse complement strand
AGGACAAAAACCAGCTTGGCGTAGAAGTAGCCGAGAAGATAATCGAGAACTTTGGCCGTCAGAAAGGCGAGATCGCGTATGTAAAAAGGGCACCAAAGAAGCGTCAGGAGTTGTGGAAAAAATGGGGTATCACACCCCGCGGCATGGACAGAGAAGTCTCAGAGGCCATGCACCGCACACATATGGGGGTTGACCAAGACCCTGAGAATCTCATGATGGCAGCCCTGAAGGTATCGCTTGCCGACGGTTGGGGCGGCTGTATGTTCAGCACTGACATATCAGACATATTGTTTGGCACTCCGACTCCAATACACTCAACTGCCAGCATTGGCGTAATGAAAGGCGATGAGGTAAACGTAATTTTGCACGGTCACGAGCCCACGCTGGCGGAGATGGTCGTAGAGGTCTCCTCCGAACCGGAGATGATGGCCTATGCTAAGAGCAAAGGCGCTAATGGCATTAATCTTGTGGGCATGTGCTGCACGGCAAACGAGGTAATGATGCGTCACGGCATTCCAACGGCAGGAGGGTTTTTAAACCAGGAGCTCTCCGTAATGACAGGGCTAGCCGAGGCGATGATTGTCGATGTGCAGTGTATTATGCCTGCTATTGCCCAGGTAGCGAAAAAGTTCCACACCAAGATTATAACCACATCGGTTAAAGGCAAAATGATAGATGCCATTCATATTCAGTTCGACGAACACAGGGCAAAGGAAATTGCCAGAGAGATACTGCGGCTTGCCTGTGACAACTATCCTAACCGCACAACGGAAGGAAGCCGTGTCTCAAGCTTTGAGCCGTTAATCGCAGGGTTCTCCCATGAATATATAGAATACATGCAGGGCGGAAGCTGGAGAGGCTCATTCAGGCCGCTAAATGACGCCATAATGGCCGGGCGCATAAGGGGAGTTGTTGGCATAGTTGGCTGCAACAACCCTCGCATAGCTCAGGATAGTTATCACAACTACCTGGCAACAGAGTTTATCAAAAACGACATCCTGGTGGTGTCAACTGGCTGCGGTGCGGCCTCATGTGCTAAGGCTGGTTATATGACGCCGGAGACTGCGCTTGAGAAGGCAGGTCCGGGACTCAGAGAGGTATGTGTGGCCATAGGGATTCCGCCGGTGCTGCATCTTGGGGCGTGTGTTGATAATTCAAGAATCCTGATGATAGCCTCCCATATGGTTGAAGAGGGTGGGCTTGGCGATGATATATCAGATCTGCCAGCGGTGGGCATTGCCCCCGAGTGGATGTCCGAGAAGGCCCTGGCCATTGGGGTATACTTCGTTGCCTCAGGGATGTATGTAATCTTTGGTTCAGAGAGTCCGGTTGAGGCAAGCAGCGTTGTCAAAAAAATAAAGACCGAACTCTGGGAAAAGAGATTAGGCGGTAAACTTGAGTTCATCAACGATCCGAAGGAGATATTTGAAAAGACGGTTGCCGCGATAGATAAAAAGAGAGACGCCCTGAAGTTAAAGAAATACGAAAAGGGTAAATTCGGCGCCGAGAGGGTGCTTATGACAATGGCAGACAGAAGAAAGTTTGAAAAAGAACAGGCTGCTACATAGGGGGTGGAATGAATATAGATGCAATTGATGTCAACGAGTCGATAGGCCTGGTGCACCAGGTACTTGGCGACCATGACAAGAGAAAGGGAATACTGATTTCCACTCTCCATAAGATACAAGCGGAAAACGGCTACCTGCCTGAGGATATATTGAGGGCGTTGTCAAAGAAGCTCTTGATACCTCTGGCAGAGATATATAGGGTTGCTAGTTTTTACAAGCAGTTTCACTTCTCGCCACGCGGTAAGAAGATAGTGAGGGTCTGTACAGGGACGGCCTGCCACGTCAGAGGGGCGGCCAAGGTGGAGGACGCCCTCAAAGAGCGCTACCAGATAAAGGCTGGTCAGACCACGCCCGACCTCAAGCTCACACTTGAGACAGTGGGCTGTGTCGGGTGCTGCGGCCTTGCCCCGGTTGTAACGATAAACGAGGACGTCATGGGCACTATTGGCCCTAAGAAGATAAAACACCTTATACATGTGATAGAAGAAGAGGGCGTGGCGCATGGAGAAAATTAAGAGTCTTGAGGAATTCAATAATCTAAGGCTGCTGCTCAAAGAAGAGGTCTTTAAGGATGATGTGCCCAGGGTAAGGATGTGCATGGGTACTGCCTGTGCCGCCAGCGGCGCGGGCAAGGTGGCGGCCGATATAGAGCGCGAACTTGCCTCAGAGCATAAACACGCTGAGATAGTGAAGACCGGCTGCCAGGGATTTTGCCAGCAAGGCCCTGTAATGAAAGTAGAGCCGTGGGGCTACTACTATCAGAAGGTCAAAAACACTGACGCCCATGAAATCGTCTCGGCCACTATATCTGGAGGCTTTCCTGTCAGAAAACTCCTCTACAGGGACTCAGTTGCTGACGAACCGTGTGAGATGGTCGAGACCGTCCCGTATTACAAAAAGCAGGTGCGAATAGCCCTAAAAAATAACGGAGTCATAGACCCGCGCCAGATTTACCACTACATAGCCGTTGATGGTTACGCGGCCCTGGCAAAGGCCCTAAGCTCAATGACCCCCGATGCAGTCCTGCAAGAGGTGGACAATGCAAACCTGCGGGGCAGGGGCGGGGCAGGCTTCCCGGCGGGAACGAAATGGAAGCACTCGAAGAAGTCCGGCAGCTCGCTTAAATTCGTCATAGCAAACGGCGACGAAGGTGACCCGGGCGCGTTCATGGACAGGTCTATCATGGAAGGCGACCCGCACGGGCTGCTTGAGGGAATGCTCCTGTGCGCCTATGCAATAGGTGCAACATACGGGTTTGTCTATGTCAGGCACGAGTATCCGCTTGCGGTTGTAAACCTCAAACATGCTATTAAACAGGCAGAGGAAATGGGGTTTCTGGGTAAAAATATAATGGGGACTGACTTTTCATGCCACATAGACGTACGAGAAGGGGCTGGTGCCTTTGTTTGCGGAGAATCGACATCGCTTGTGGCATCAATTGAGGGCGACAGGGGATTTCCAAGACCGCGTCCGCCACGCTTGTCTGAAAAGGGCGGCGGCGCGTGGGGGTATCCAAGCAATCTCAACAACATAGAGACATATGCCTGTGTCCCGCATATTATAGAACATGGTGCTGCATGGTTTAAGAGCATCGGGACGGAGAATTCACCGGGCACTAAGGTATTTGCGCTAACGGGCAAGGTAAAAAACACTGGGCTTGTGGAAGTCCCCATGGGGATTACCCTGCGAGAGATTATATATGACATAGGCGGCGGCATTCTCGATGGCAAGAAGTTCAAGGCCGTTCAGACTGGAGGCCCCTCAGGGGGGTGTCTGCCTGAGGAGTTTTTAGACTTAAAGGTTGACTTTGATTCGCTGACTAAGGTCGGGTCGATGATGGGTTCAGGCGGTATGGTCGTAATGGATGAGGATACGTGCGTGGTGGATGTGGCGAAGTTCTTCCTGTCGTTTACGAAGGAGGAGTCCTGCGGCAAGTGCCCACCGTGCCGGATAGGCACATATCAGATGCTTGAGATACTTGAGAAGATAACGGCTGGAAAGGGAGAGCCGGGCGACTTAGACCGTCTCGAGAAGATATGCCATCTTGTTGGAAAAGGCTCGCTGTGCGGCCTGGGGCAGAGTGCGCCCAATCCAATACTGTCTACGCTGAAGTATTTCAGACAGGAATATGAAGAGCATGTCCACGACAAATTCTGCCGTGCGAGGGTTTGCGCCGGGCTGGGCAGCTATACTATAGACCATACGGAGTGTTTTCTGTGCGGCCTATGTAAACAGGCTTGTGCCTTTCATGCTGTAAAAGAGTCCAGAAGGGCGTATTTCATTGACCAGGACGAGTGTACGCAGTGCAAGGCCTGCTTTACGGCTTGCCCTATTGGTGCGGTAAAAATAGGAAAAGGCAATAAAAAAGCTAAAGAAAGAATGGGTCTGGGGAGATAAGGCAAGATGGCTGAGAAAGAGAAAGACATAAAGGCGATAACAGAGGACACGACACGCTTTAAGTGCGTTGTGCAGAAGTCCCTATTGTTTCTCAACGAGTTCATAGACGGCCCGATGTGTGCAAGGTGCCTGCCCTGCCCGATGGGAAGCTACGAGATGAGGATAAGATTTCAGAGGCTCTCAAAGGCCGAGGCAACTCCGCGCGACCTTGAGGTAATAAGGCAGATAGCCCCGCTGATGTTTGAGTCCTCGATGTGCAAAAAGGGCAAGGATACGGCGAAGTTCATCATGGACACGCTTGAGAAAACCCCGGAAGCCTACGACATCCACGTAGCCGGAGGATGTGCGGACAGGGAGTGTATGCGGAGCATTCAGTATAAGGTAATAGCTGACAAGTGCGTATCCTGTGATGAGTGCAGGGTAGTCTGTAAGGATTATGCAATACTGGGCGAGAAGAAAGTTCAGTATCTCTCAGGATTTATCCCCTATGAGATAGTGGATGCCCGGTGTACCAGATGCGGCGAGTGCGTCAAGGTTTGCAACTATGGGGCAATAGAAATAGTCGATAAGAAAGTATTAGAGACCGTGGCTGTTTGATCAACATATATATATAACAAATAAGGAGGAGTAATGGCAGACCTTGTAAACATAAAGATAAACGGCAAGCCGTATCAAGTCCCCGAGGGGATTAGCATGATAACGGCGGCAGAGTCAGTGGGGATTCACATACCAAACCTCTGCCACCTTGAGGGAATGAAAGGCATCGGTGCGTGCAGAATGTGTCTAGTTGAAGTGGGCGGCCGCCAGATGACGGCGTGCATCATGAAGACTAAAGAAGGCTTGGACGTTGTAACCGATAGCGAGAAGA
>JADFXZ010000102.1:0-1894 GCA_015233265.1 Nitrospirota bacterium | reverse complement strand
ACCCGCTTGACTGCATGACCTGTACGAAGGCGGCTATGTGTAACCTGCAAAACTATGCCTATGAGTTTGGGATACAGGAGTCACAGTTTACCAGAAAGAAATTCGGCTTTGCCGTAGACGACAAAAATCCATTTATTAAGCGCGACCCGGATTATTGCGTACTGTGTGGGCGCTGCGTAAGGGTGTGTAAAGAACAGGGCACATCGGTACTGGATTTCATGGGACGCGGCGTCGGCTCAAAGGTATCGACGGCAAACGACGGGCCTCTGCAGGATTCCGGCTGTACGTTTTGCGGCAGCTGTGTTGACGTATGTCCGGTAAATGCTCTGCTTGAGGCAGACAGGTGGAGAAAGGGCAGGGAGTGGGAGTATGACAAGTGTGAGTCGGTGTGCCTGTCCTGCGGAGATGCCTGTAATGTAAAGATATACAAAAAGGGCAACGATATTATGAAGATAAGGGCGGGCGGCAGCTGTGGGCGGGCTGACAACTTCATATGCGCCACAGGGCGCTTTGGGTTTGACAGTCTCACCGCGCATGACAGACTGCTTACGCCAATGAAGCGCGTAAACGGCAAACTTGAAGAGACCACATGGGATGACGCCTTAAAGATTGCGGCGCAGAAATTGAAAGGAAAGGACGCCGGTATTATAACCTCCGGTTCGATTACAAACGAGGACGCCGCCGCAATTAAGGCATATGCGGCAGTTGCTGCTGTAGAGAACGTTGACTCGTCTGTGTCTCTCTACGGGGATGCGGCTACACTGCTTGGCAGCACTATGGATTTAGAGACCGCAGACCTGATGGTTGTTGCGGGTCTGAATCCAAATCAGTGGGAGCGCGTGTATCCGGCCCTCGATGCGCTGATACGCACAAAGGTTGACAGAAAGGCGAGGTTGATTGTTATCAACTCTGAAGCAGTAAAGATTGAAAACGTTGCAGACATCGTATTAAAAGGCGGCGAGGCCGATATGTTAAAGAACCTTGCAAAGGCCTTGTCGGACAAGGGCGCTGCACTGCCAAAGGGGCTTGATGTCGCGGGCGCCTCGGTCTCGGAGGATGTGGGAAAGGCGGCTGTGATGTACGCAGAGGCACAGAACCCAGTTATAATATCCTCACCGGCGTTGTTTGGGGCAGCCCAGAACGTGGCGGCTATGAAGGGTGTTGCGGTCTCGATTCCGGTTGAGGCAAACGCCAAGGGTGTAACGGCGCTGAATATCAAGGGAAGCGGCGTAAACTATAAGGCTATGGTCTCAGGAGGCGTAAAGACGCTCTTTGCAGCTGGCGATGTGCCGCTTGATAAGAGGCCTAAGCTCGACTTTCTTATCGTAGCGAATTCGCACTTGACAGATTTAGCTAAAGAGGCCGATATCGTATTACCATCAGCGGCATTTTTGGAGCGCAGCGGCACTATAGTAGATTACATGGGAAGGCTGAGGCAGCTGACAAAGATGGTCACCCCGCAGGGAGCGGCCAAAACCCATGCTGAAATAGCCATAGCGCTGGCAAAGGCATCCGGTGCGGAAATCGCTGAACCCACTTTAAAGGAAATCGAAGACGCGGTAAACGCAAAAGCAACCGTATCGATAAAGCCATTTGCAAAAGCAGACGGCCTCGAAGTAAACGCCGCCGAATTCACACAGATGGCAAACATGTCCGTCGTAAACGGCTCAAGACTGTTGTGGCTTAAAGAGACCGAAAAGGCAATGGCAGCAGCAGTCTAGGTATAAACGGCAAGATTGCGGAAAGGGTGGGAAGGGCTGAGTATCCTTCCCACCCCCTTTTTTTACTATTCACGCCAGGGCAAACGCATTATGTATTTTTTATCTGTCATTTCGGCTTACAGACTGTGTCACAATAAAAAACCAGCCCCCCCCCTCAAAGGCAGGGGGCTGTG
>JADFXZ010000285.1 GCA_015233265.1 Nitrospirota bacterium | reverse complement strand
GAGCATAGGGGCAGAGCTGGACTTTCCCGTTGATAACTCAGAGATAGCGATAAGGATATTTACAACGCGCCCCGATACCCTGTTTGGCGCCACATTTGTGTGTCTGTCGCCTGCCCATCCCCTTGCCGCGCCTCTTACCGAGGATCAGGAGGGGTTGAAACGCATAAGGCAGCTATACGATAAACAAGATGCCGCAACAGCCCAAACCACGTTGGGCATGTTCACTGGTAAGTACGCCATTAATCCCATGAATGGGGAGCGTATCCCTATTTACGTGGCCGCCTTCGTGCTGATGGACTACGGCACGGGCGCTATAATGTCCGTCCCAGCGCACGACAGCAGGGATTTCGAGTTTGCTAAGGCACATAATCTAAAAATCAGGCAGGTAATAACCCCCGAACTTGAGCCAAGTCGGGGCTACGAGCAATCATTTAAAATTGAGACACCAGAGGGCTGGCAAGACCTGAGCATCTCTGTCCTCGAAGCAGCCTATGAGGGCGATGGCTATCTTGTCAACTCAGGCATGTTCACCGATTTACCGAATAAAGAGGCCATTGTCAGTATAATATATTATGGTGCCACAAGGGGAATCGGCACGGCCTCAGTGAAATATAAACTGCGCGACTGGGGCATATCCAGACAACGCTATTGGGGTACGCCAATCCCCGTTATCTACTGCCCCACATGCGGGGCAATGCCCGTACCTGAGGGGCAACTGCCCGTAGTAATTCCAGAGAATATAGAACTCAAGGGCGAGGGAGGCTCACCGCTTGCCTTACTTGAGAGTTTCGTTACAACTAAGTGCCCCAAATGCCACGGCCCGGCCACGCGCGAAACCGATACGATGGACACGTTTGTCGATTCGTCGTGGTACTTCATTCGCTACTGCTCGAAGATGGACGAAGACGCCTTCGACAAAGACAACATTGAGCATTTCATGCCGGTTGACCAGTACATAGGCGGCGTAGAACACGCCGTGCTTCACCTGTTATACTCACGGTTCTTTACGCGAGTTCTAAGAGACTTAAGTGTTGTCGCCGTCGATGAGCCGTTTAAGAGGCTACTGACGCAGGGCATGGTTTGTAAGGAGACGTTGAAATGTCCGGAGCACGGGTGGCTGTTTCCCGAAGAGGCAAAGGGCGGCAAGTGTGCCCGGTGTCATCAGACAGTTGAGCGCGGAAGAGTCGAGAAGATGTCCAAATCAAAGAAAAACGTCGTTACCCCAGATGAGCTTACAGAACACTATGGGGCAGATACGGCGCGCGTGTTTTCGCTGTTTGCGGCCCCGCCAGAGAAAGACATAGACTGGTCAGACCAGGGTGTCGAAGGCTCATACCGCTTTTTAAACAGGCTCTGGGCGCTGATTTATTCAAACATAGAACAATTAAAAATGCACAAGCGCACAGCCGCTAAATCCGGCCCTCTCATCAGAAAGACCCATCAAACTATTAACAAGGTAACTCAGTCAGTGGAGCGCGACTATCACTTTAATACGGCAATTGCGGCGCTGATGGAGCTTCTCAACGAGGTAAGCTCGTTTAGGCCGTCAAACGACGAAGACTATGCGGCGCTTTATTTTGCAGTGCGTTCTATGCTATTGTTACTTAGTCCATTTGCCCCGCATATATGTGAGGAGCTGTGGCAGGCCATAGGTGAAAAAGGCTCCGTGTTGCTCCATGAATGGCCGCAGTGGGATGAAGAGGCCGCAAAAGAAGAGGAGATTGAGCTGGTCATACAAATAAATGGCAAGGTTAGGGCAAAAGAGAAAATCTCCGCCTCGCTCGATGACAGCGCCAAAAAAGAAATCGCCCTTAATAACGAAAAGGTAAAGGAGCTTATCGCTGGGTTTCGGGTGAAACAGGTAATAGTTGTCCGCGGGAAGCTCGTCAGCATTGTTCTTGAAAAATAGGGCATCAAAAATAGGGCTTTTGAAATAATAAATTATATATATCTCGATTTGATCTCTGGCAACGTGTTATGATAGGAAGCTGAAAATGAAGATGAACATGAAATATATGATGATTGCCGCCGTGCTGCTTGTCGTCTCAGGCTGCGGCTATACGCTTATAACGAGTTCTGAGAGGCCGTATACGTCTATCCGCCTGGGTAAGATTGTCAATGCCACTTCGACTCCCAAGCTGCAGGACATGCTCTATGAGGCCCTTGCCACTGAGTTTATGAGGCGCGGCGTCACAATCTCTGACAGCGCTGAGTATTCCCTTGAGGGTAAGATATACTTCTATAAATTAACGGCCGTTGCCGAAAAGAAGAAATTTGCCGCCCAATATGAGATAGACATCAGAGGCTCGTTTAAACTTAAAGACAAAAACGACAATGTAACAAAGGCTATAATGGACATTCACTCTCCATTTATAGAGTCCTTTGAAAGCCAGGACGCCGTAAACGCGGTAGTTGCCTCACAAGAACAGCAAAACGAGGCGGCAATGCGTTCACTTGCGGCATATCTCGTCTATGAGATGACGTTTTCGCTTAAAGGCCAAAACCCTGACACTAAAGAACCCGACCCCCAATGAGCCTGTCAGACCTTGTCGATGAGCAAAAAAAAGGCTTTCCATCCCCCTTGTATCTGCTGAACTATAAGGATTACTTCTATCAGGTGGAATCTCTGCGGCTCCTC
>JADFXZ010000284.1 GCA_015233265.1 Nitrospirota bacterium | reverse complement strand
TCAGGCGTGAGTAAATATCATCTTCTATTAGCTCTGAAAAGCCCTTAAACTCATCTATCGTCAGTTCATGCAGCTCCATAGACTGATCGATGCAGTATTTGACGATGTTGCCAGTAACTTCGTGCGCCTGCCTAAACGGCATTTTCTTTGTAACGAGATACTCGGCCAAATCCGTAGCCAGCGAAAACCCCTCAGCGGCTGTCTTTCTCAGACGTTCTTTGTTGAATTTAATGTGCTTGAACATATCGTTTATAACAAGCAGGACACTTGTTATCGTATCTATAACGTCAAAAAGAGGCTCTTTATCCTCCTGCATATCCCTGTTGTAAGCCAGCGGGAGTGCCTTCATCGTGGTAAGAATGCATACCAGAGCGCCATATACCCGGCCGGTCTTGCCCCTGATGAGCTCGGCAACATCGGGGTTTTTCTTCTGCGGCATGATGGATGACCCCGTAGTGTAGTCGTCAGAGATTTCAATAAAAGAAAATTCCTTGGTACTCCACAGCACTAGCTCCTCAGCCATTCTGCTTAGGTGCATCATCAGAATCGACGAATTCGATATGAACTCTATTACAAAGTCCCTGGCAGATACGGCGTCTATGCTGTTGTCTGCGATGCGCGAAAACCCAAGATTCTCTGCCACACTCTTTCTGTTTATATTTAATGTCGTCCCAGCAAGGGCACATGCCCCAAGCGGCAGTGTGTCTATTCTTTTGTAGGCGTCAAAGTACCTTTCATTGTCTCTTTCAAACATCTCCACATAGGCAAGTAAATGGTGGGCAAGCGTAACGGGCTGTGCTCGCTGTAAATGTGTGTAACCGGGCATTATTGTAGCGATGTTGGCTTGGGCAATCTCAACAAGCGTTTTTTGGAATTCTACAATCCGAGGTATAACTGCTAATTTTGTTACGTCTCTGAGGTAGAGTCTAAGGTCAAGCGCAACCTGGTCATTTCTTGAGCGCGCAGTGTGAAGTTTTCTCCCTGCTTCAGGAATTTTTTTGATAAGCGCGGCCTCTATATTCATATGGATGTCTTCTAATGCCTTATCAAACTCAAAATCCTTAGAATCGATTTTTACCAGAATGTCCCATAGTTCTTTAGTAATTTCACTGGCTTGATCTGTTGTGATAATACCCTGCTTTGCAAGCATATCCGCATGTGCTAAAGAACCAGCAATGTCATAACCAGACAACCGTTTATCGAACGAAATAGACTCCGTAAAGTCTTCAACGCTCTTTGCCGTTTCCTCTGTAAATCTGCCTGACCACAGCTTACTCATGAGAAAAATTCCTCGAAAACATGCTTATCTCCTGCCAGTTAATGATTTCGGTTAAATCAACGTCCCGTTCGACGGTCTTCATAGCTGTAGTATATCAGCAGGCTTGGGGTTTTGTCGATACTGAAGGAGGGCGCGGTGATGGATAATCCGATTGTTGTAAAAAACCAGCAGGCAAATCAGAAAGAGAACAAGCAAATGTCCATGAGGACTTCCCCGTCAAAGCCAATGGCCCCCTTTACCTCAGTCTTCAAGCGCCATTGTTATTTCACAGGAGGAATACCAAGCTATCTACAAATTTTCCTAATCCCGACATCTCAATCTCTAACTTCACGGACACAGGGAGTTGATCGCCGCCTGGACTTTCTCAATGCTTACGCAGGTATTGACGCACGGGCCAAATGGGCGCTCGTTATGAATCCCTATTACTGGCAGCGGATATGAGTCCACTATCCCGCTGCTGAGGTCTCGTTCACACGCTACGGCCACAATTGCCTGCGGACGGACTTCCATTACTATCTTCCTTGCCACTGAGCCGCCTGTGGCCATGTACAGCTCCAGTTTTTTGTCCTCAGAGACATTAATCAAATCCTTTACGCCACACCGGCCGCAGCGCTTGCAGTTGTATATATTGTTCGTTATCCGTATATCACATTTATCGACCTGAAGGCAGTGCGGGAGCATCAGAAGTATCTTCTGCGTCTTTATTCCCTGTCTTAGTACTAGGCGGTTGTTCAAATTGATAATGTGCCGCTGAAAACCCTCCTTTTTATCTTTAAAAAATGCGCCCAGAAGCATCAATATTGGATAGTAAATCTTGAGCACAACGCCCCGTATCCATTTAGCCCACATTGACAAGTCCCTCCCGCGCGTTCACCCTGCCGCTGAGATAATCCCTGAATGACATCGGTCTCTTACCCTCCGGCTGAAGCTCCTCTATCGATACGAGGCCGTCAAGCGCCGCTATTAATAGGCCGTTGTGGTCTTTTCCTACGATGTCACATGGTCTGTGATTGCCATTTAACGTGATATCTGGGCAGACGCGCCCCCTGAGAATCTTTATACGCTGTCCATTTATTAACGTAAACGCCCCGGGATAAAGCCCCCTGATTAAATTCACTATATCTGCTGCCGGTCTTGACCAGTCGATGCGGAAGTCATTCTTGCCAATGGGGGGGGCGTATGAGGCACTGCCTACTTGTGCAACTGCGGTAAGCGTCCCGCGTTCTATCCATTTGAGGGTTTCAATCAGGAGTTCAGCGCCCAGAGCAGCAAGTCTGCGGGTTAGCGTTTGGGCCGTGTCGCTGCCTTCAATCACTGTCTTTCTCGTTAGAAACACCGCCCCTGTATCCACTCCCTCAT
>JADFXZ010000023.1 GCA_015233265.1 Nitrospirota bacterium | reverse complement strand
GGGGTATATCTTAAGTCCACTAAAAAGTGGTCTTGACAAAGGGGTCCACTTTAGTGGACCACGGTTGACGGGATTAACCGCGACGCTTACGACGGTATATAATTTGTCGAGGCGCAATGTCCAGGCAATAATAAGTTCGATATTGGAAACCGATCTGAGCTTAGGAAGCATAGATAACCGGGTTCAAGAGGTGGGCAGGGCATTGGATGAGCCAGTAAAAGAGCTGAAAAGTCAGTTATAGAAAGAAGAGAGTCTGCACATAGATGAGACTGGGTGGAAAAAGAGTGGTAAAAGGATGTGGGCATGGGTATTTGTGGCGAAGACATTAGTGTTTTTCCATATAGATTCAAGTCGTGGCAGAAAGGTATTGAAGGAGATACTGGGTGAAAGTTTTTCTGGGATAATCATATTGGACTATTATAATGTGTATCGCAATTATTCGGAGAAATGGCAGACGTGTTTAGCGCACATAATAAGGAAGGCGAAGGGATTGATTGAAGATGATGAGCAGTTGGTTCAGGCGGTTGGGTGTCTTTTGAAACGAGAGCTGAAGTTGATGATATCGTTGTGGAGAAAGGGTTGGGGTAAAACACCGGAAATGGATGAGTGCAAAGCACGCTTAAGGGTTATCTGTACTTATAATAAAGACAACGATAACAAACGAGTAAGGAATCTGTGCAAATTGATACTTGATGGATGGGAAGCAGTGGTATACTTTACAGAAGTGGACGGCATAGAACCAACCAATAACATTGCTGAGAGGTTTTTACGCCTATTGGTGATTTCGAGAAAAATAAATTTTGGCAGTCAATCTGATGCTGGAGTGAAGACGACGGCATACCTTCGTACAGTTGCCGGAACATGCAAAATTAGAAAAACTAGCACATGGAATTGCCTTGCCTCGGTTGTTGAAGCATATCGCAAAGGTATTGAGGTGCCCATGATTCCACTATCATTAGGATAGCGGGGTGAACGGTTACGATAATGTTTAGGACAAACTTCGCGAAAGAAGATATGAAGCAATGCTACTGATATTCTGTCTCAAATACCGCATGGAGAAATCATATATATATACTGCAATGATAGGGGGACAGATTTATTTATTTTCTAATCAATCTATCCCCTTTATTGTCCCGTCATTGTCGTCTCAGATTGTGGCCGTAAGCCCGGCAACAAGGTCGCCAGCCTCAGCCGTACCCACGCCCATGTGCCCGGCTGCCAGGTTTCTTATATGTTTTGCCGTAACTTCCATAACGGCCTTCTCTATTGTCTTTCCCGCCTCCGTCTCGCCAAGATAGTCAAGCATCATCGCCCCGGCGCATATGGCCGCCAGTGGATTAATAACGTTTTGCCCCGTATATTTCGGTGCTGACCCCCCGATTGGCTCAAACATGGACGTGCCCTCAGGGTTGATATTGCCACCGGCGGCTATCCCCATCCCGCCTTGAATCATCGCCCCCAAGTCTGTGATTATATCCCCGAACATATTGTCCGTTACTATGACATCAAACCATTCGGGATTCTTGACAAACCACATCGTTGTGGCGTCGACATGGGCATAGTCTGGCTTTATGGCAGGGTAATCCTTTGCAACTTCATAAAATACCCGCTCCCACAGGTCAAAGGCATAGGTCAGGACATTGGTCTTGCCAGAGAGAGTGAGTTTATTTGCCTTATTGCGCCTTGCCGTATAGTCAAAGGCGTATCTGATGCAACGCTCCACACCCTTTCTCGTGTTGATGGACTCCTGGGTTGCAACCTCGTCCTTTGTCCCCTTTTTGAGAAAGCCGCCGGCGCCGGCATATAATCCTTCCGTGTTTTCTCTAACTACGACAAAGTCAATATCTTCCGGCCCTTTGTCTTTCAGCGGACATTCCACACCGGGGTATAGTTTTACGGGGCGAAGGTTTATATACATGTCAAGCTCAAAACGCAGTCGAAGGAGGATTCCCTTTTCCAGAATGCCGGGCTTGACATCCGGGTGCCCGATTGCCCCCAGCAGCAGTGCCTTGTGTCCTCTTAGTTCAGAAAGCGCCCTCTCTGGCAGCGTCTCGCCGGTCCGTAAATATCTCGTGCCGTTTAGATCATAGTCCGTGAAGTTCAGTTTGAATCCAAATCTGGCGGCTGAGGCCTTCAGCACCTTGATGCTCTCTCTTATTACCTCTGGCCCTGTGCCGTCGCCGCCGATAACTCCTATTTCGTATGTCTTGCCGCTCATTTATATTACCTCCTGAGTCTGATTTTCTCGTGTAGCGATAATTGTAGCATTTTAACGCAGGTCTGTCATAGATTCAATTGTCTTAATTTGAGGTCTCTTTAGACGATGCATGTTAGGTGATCTATCCCCGGCAGTTTAGACTGATGTAATCTGAGACGCCTTTAGTCTTCCTCTATCCCCAGAATCCTGTATCTGGTGTCGAAAATAATCCTGACGTCGTCGTCCTTGCTCATATGCAAATACCCGTAGCCGTCTTTTTTGTCGTATACGCAGAGGCTGAAGTCATAGATTTCTTTGTTTAACTCCCTTATGGCATCAATACATCGGTCGTCCTTGAGGCACTTGTCGAAGAGTTTTGCAATCGTCTGGCGTCTGGATGGGACGATAAAGCGCACCTTGGTCTCTATGCTATATATCTCACCGTCGCCGATTATGAGATGGTCATGGATTTTAATATTTATCTGTTTTGCGAAGGCCTTTACCCTATCGGTCAGTTGATAATCGTCCTCACTAGGGGCCGCCCTGCCGCCCGTATGGTTGTGGACTAAGATAAGTGCCGAGGTATTGTTCAGACAGGCGGTTTTAAATATCTCGCGAAGCGTAACGCCGCAAATGTTCAGAGAGCCTTTGGCCAGGATTTCTTTGCCGAGAAACCGGTTTTGTGTGTCAAGGTGAATGGCAAAGAGATTTTCTCTGTCCTCACGGGAGATAATATTCAAAATATTATATACGTCATGGGGACACGTGATAATCTTTGAACCAGCTGAAGGCCGCCCGACACGCACAACCTTCAGATACACAGCGCACCTCCTGCCAATGCATCTGTAGCGGCGTTGTGAATGATATGAAAACACATACTATACACAATAACGCAAATTCTGTGCCATCACCATTTCTCATATATTTCAATAGGTTAATGAATCAGACAGAGATGAATAAATGGTACGCCTCTCCATAAATATGTAATGCGCTCCATATCGGCAAGGGCATATTGTCAAAAGCCCTGCAAAGCGGTATCTTAATCCTTAGAAAAGTTCCGCGGCAATTTCGCCCACTGCAGAGGCATCATAATGAACACCGACATTGGACTGAATATACCCGAGTGTGAGCTTGATGCGACGCGCTAAAGGCCAGAGACAGGGTACAAAGAGACAGACGTTTAAACAATGGAAAAGGATGACGGCCTAAAAATAATGTCTTGTCATTTTACCCAGATATGGGCTCTGATTACTAATAGATAGGGCATTTCTACTTTGCCATGACAATATTATCTTCTTCGAGGCGTTTCCTTGAGTTATGCAATATAAAGAAAATAGGGATGGGTAAAGATATAAGAATGTTCTAAGCTATAATATTAGTCTTTGAGGCTTAGTCTTTGAGGCGCTGATAAAATAATACAGCACCCCAAGCCCTATCGATATCGCCCGTAGGGCTATGAAAAACGGCGACATCACACCTACAGCCTTATCCAGTTTAAACGCAAATGCGGCAAATCTGACCGTCGATAATAAAAATATTAGAAATAACAATACGGATACATATGACGCCGCGGCAATAAAGGCCGTCAGTGCAAGGAAGAAGGTACCGCCAAAGAGTGTCAGTATCTGGATTTTCAGGCTTTGCGGCGTATATGTGTCTTTAATCATCTTATCGGGGTATCTCTTATAGACTACCATTCGCCAGTAGCCGCGCAGGAATTTAATCATAGCGTAGCGCCTTACCGATGCCGGATGATTCAGGTGATACACGATGGCGCTGCCATTAAATACCATCTTATGACCGGCCGCCGAGAGTTTATACGAAAGGTCTGTGTCTTCGTTATTGGCAACTGGAAAGGACTCGTCAAATCCCCCAGCGCCTGTGAAAACATCCTTTTTGAACGCGGCCGAGTATGTGTCAATCATATCGATAGAATCAGACTTTCTCAGCATCGCAAATCTTTCCTCGAACTCCACCTGTGAAAATCTGGCCGTCAACTGCCGCTGGTTTGTCCTATAGGCCCCTTTGACCGCTGAGACCGCAGGGTCGCTAAACGGCCTTAACATCTCCTCTGCCCATGTCTGGCTCACTACGCAATCGGCATCTGTAAACAGGATTATCTGCCCAGCGGCCTCCCGTACGCCCATGTTTCTGGCTGAGGCCGGACCGCCGTTTGGCTTTTTGAAATATCTGACCGGATAGCCGCTGACTATCTCACCCGTCTTGTCAGTGGAGCCGTCATCTATGATTATGACCTCGTAAGTCTCTGGGGCGATGGTCTGCCCAAGCAGTGCCTCCACACAGCGCGATATGCTCGCCTGAGCATTATAGGCTGGGACTATGACCGATGCCCTAATTGCAGTGGTCATCTTTTCCAAGTTCTCCTTTTGTCACATCTGAGCCTTTAAGCAGGTACTTAATAAATGTTCGTGCTGATTTCACAGTCCTTTTTAGCTCCTGCGGGTGAGTTATTACCTGTCTGAGCTTGTAAAGCAGATATTCCGGGCGCAGGTAAAACTCCCGCCTCGCGTTGTCGCAAAAACGTACAAGCTCCTCTGATGTCAGCTGCTCGGTCTTTATTACGGTATTGTGAAGCCCACCCGGGGTCAGCCATTTGGAGAAATCCGTAGTTGTCAGAAGACCCCTCTGCCTGTACCAATCATAGGCCTCCGTCCCCGGATATATCATCATGGGATAAAACTGCACGGTGTCGGGATTGAGCCTCTTTGAGAGGGCCAGTGTCATGGCCATCGTCTGTTTTGTCTCACCAGGAAGGCCTACCATAAAGCATCCATGAATCAAAATGCCAGCCTTTCTTGCGTCTTCCATGAACTTACCCATGTTTTGCACGACGGTTTTCTTTTTTATGTTATCGAGCATCTCCTGAGAGCCGCTTTCAAAGCCCACGCAAAATGAGCGGCACCCTGCGCGTTTCATTACCTTCATAGTCTCATAATCAAGCGTGGCGCGGGCATTAGCCGTCCATGAAATCTTGATTCCCCGTTTAATAATCCCCTCTGATATCTCCACGCATCGCTTGCGGTTGGCCGTAAATGTGTCATCTTCAAAGAATATCGCCTTCACACCATCAAAGGCACTGATGATATATTCTATCTCATCGAGACAGTTGTCCACACTTCGCTGCCTAAGCCTATGCCCCATCAGAGTCTGTGGATATACACAAAATATACACTCGTGCGGACAGCCGCGGCTTGTCGTAATTGTCACCATAGGAAACAGGGCGTTGGGATTAAAATAGTTCTCTATCTTTAAGAACCGCTTATAGACGCGGCTTACAAAGGGCAGCTCATCGATGTTGCCAATAAGAGGGCGCGCCCCCGTAGTTGTGCCGTCTTTGAAATAGAGACCGGCAACAGCGTCAACCGGCGTGTTATTGTATAAGGCGTCGGCAAGGGCGGCAATCGTATAGTCATATTCGCCCACCGCGGCGGCGTCTATGGATTGGCTGAGTTTGAGGGAATCTGTGGGCAGGGCAGAGACATGTGTGCCGACTATGGTTATAAAGGCATTGGGAAGGGCTGATTTCAGCGCGTCACACACCTCAGCGTCATTATAAATGCTTGGTGTGCTGGTATCGACAACGATAAGCGACGGGGCAAACGCCCTTATCCTCTGCGTCACAGATGCCACATCAAGGCCGTCAGCGGGGGCGTCTATCAGGTCTATCGAATAGCCGGCCTGCTCTGCCGCTGCGGCAGCATAGGAAAGCCACATAGGGTAGTACAGCGTGCCGCTTTTTGTAACCGCTGGGCTGCGCTGCGGACGTGAGAACTTCCTGATATAGGGCGGGTTTAGAAATGTTATCCGAAAGTGTGTCTTATCTGTGTTTTTCATCTTTGTTCTCTCATTTGATTGACCATCTTTTTTATGATTTGACCATATTGTCTGGCCTGTTCTTCCATAAATCCCTGTGTGCCGAGAAATTCTATGGCCGACTCAGGGCACACACTGAAGCAGTAGAGGCAATGAATGCACCTCTGCTGCAACTGGGTCTCCATCCCAGCCGCCTTGTCAAACGCCTGTGGGATCTCAATCTCCGTTGGGCAATACTTAGTACAGATACCGCAGTCCGTGCATCTTTCTTTTTTGAGTGCCAGCCCCTCCCAGTGCATCTCGTCCTTTATGAACACATCCTGCCGCAGACCAGTAAGATACAAGAGCTTTCCCCCTATCTCTGTGCTGCATAGGTAATTAAATAACCTTGTCTGCCTTACTGCCAGAAAATATTTCTGCCTCTTGGGGCTGTGTATAAAGGTGGCAAGCGGACCTGCTGTGGGTGGTTTAAACTTATGAACGCGCTGCAGCGGGAATGCCTTAACGAAACTCAAATGCTCGTCTGTTAATATTCCCCGCCTTGCAGCCGCGGCAAGCGGGCCAATCTTCTGATAGGGAAAAGACGCAAACCGCGCACACATCAAATCAACCACGAAGGGGTTGTCCCCAACAAATATAACCCCGGTCATAAGTGGAGTGCCGCGCGTCGGGCCAAGCCCCTCCATCGCTATCACGCCGTCCACTATGTGCAGTGAGGGTTTTATGGCCAGATTGAGGTTTACAATGTTGTCTGAGAGGGCGGCGTGGGTCTTTTTCTTGTTTTCCTGCCCCACGAGGCAGCCTATCAGGTTTTTCAGGCACACGGTCATACCGGCCTCGAAGTGGGTCTTGAGCTTAGGCATATTTATTATAAAATCTGCCTCTACACATTCCCTTGCAACCCCGGCTGCTACACCACTTTCAAAGGACACCGGGGCCGACTCCGAATAGTTGAAATCCTTTACCTTGATGCCGTAGTACAGCCCCAGCTCGTCATATTTCAGGCGCTCGATGACGCTTATGTTGCTGCGATAGAAGCCGCTGTTTGTACCCTCTCCTATTGTAATATCTTTAAAGCCGCGCCCTTTTAAGTAATCTATAACAGCCGCCACAACTCTGAGGTCGGTGGTGTTGCCAGTGAGGGCGTTCATGTTGCTGTTGAGATTGGGTTTGATGAGTATCTTACTATTGCCATCAGCTGGAAACACATCTGCGTACTTGTCATCGAGGAGCTGCGCAATCCCCGATTTTATCTCTCTTACGCCGTCAACGTTTAACGCATCGAATCTAAACATCTATCTCCTTTAGTAAATCTTTAATGGCGGCAAATACATCTTCCACCTCTATTGCCTCCATGCAGGCGTGGAAACGCTCGTGCTTGCAGGAGTTCTCATCGCATGTGAATCTGCATGGGAATACCTTCTCAACAACCCTGCTGGGGTTGCCATAGGGCGCTGTCTCGATGCTCTTCGATGGCCCAAATAATGCCACAACTGGAACACCCATTGAGGCGGCTATGTGCATTGGGGCGCTGTCGTTGCAGACAAATAGCAGAGCCTCATTTAACACACCGGCAAGTTGCCGTAACTGGAGCTTCCCTGTTAAATCCACCGGCTTTGTCCTCATCAGTTTTAACATATCCTTTACGTAGTCTGTGTCTTTTTCAGAGGCGGTTATGACTGTCCTTATGCCCACGTCTGTCTCTATCGCGTCACACAGGGCAGCGTATTTCTTTAATTGCCATTTTTTAAGCGGGATTCTTACTCCGGGGTGCAGTGCGATAAAGGGTCTTTGTATATCATTGTCTTTGAGCAGTTTCCTGATGTTGGCCTTCTCCTCTTTTGTCAGATAAATTCCCCAGTGTACATCATCGACCTGGCAACCCAAATATCTTGCAATATCGAGATGATACTCTACCTTATGGCTTAGTTTGTCATACGGCACCACATGAGTTAA
Organism: Nitrospirota bacterium; assembly: GCA_015233265.1. GTDB lineage: Bacteria > Nitrospirota > Thermodesulfovibrionia > Thermodesulfovibrionales > Magnetobacteriaceae > Magnetominusculus. The sequence goes on along the minus strand of JADFXZ010000023.1, from coordinate 10,992 downwards.
TAAAAACCCGCCGCCGCCTACGCCGTAGCTTACTTTGTATGTCGCATTCAATGGTTTAACAAGCAGGAGGATTTCCCTGATGTCTGCCCGTGCCTCGATTATGAGGTCGAATGTTCTTTTCTTTAGCTCAGATATGAACTCAAAATAGGTCTTTTTGCTTTTTCTCTGTGGTCCATTGTGTTTTTGTTTGTTCCCTCTTTCCTGGGGGTAGAACCAAACAGGGTCATAGGCGATTATATCGTCGATGTATGGGTTGGTCTCAAGGGCACTTGCCGCTCCATGTGAGGTCAAAAAGGAGATTTTGGCATTGGGAAATCTGTCTCTTAATGGTTTCAACATCGGGAGAGTCATGATGGCGTCTCCGATGTAGGCCGTGCGGATTACCAGTATGGAGTTTACCCGGGCTGGGTCTATTTCCTTTTTTCTTTTGAAGAGGTTAATCGGGGCGTAGACCAGGCTGCCGAGTTTGTCGGCCGCCGCGGTTGCCATGAGCTTCTTTTTATTTATTATCTTATAGTTCATCTTGCATTTGGCGCAGGTATTTTAATATCCAATATTTTTGGTTTGATTTTGCCGGAACCCATCGATATTTCTCAGGATGGCCGTCTTCATAATAAATATTGGGTAGATTGTCGTTACACCTGCTTGAGCGCGCCCGCCCCTGAGTTGCCTTATTCAAAAGCTCGATGGCGTGTCCCTTATATGCCCCCTGCATGTGGTCTGTTGAGGCCTGATACCTGAAATAATCGCAGGTTATACCGCCGATAAAGGACGCGGCCTCACGCTCAGCCCAAAATTCGTTATTTGACATATGGAATTTCAAAAGCGGCTCGTGTGTGTCGTTTTTTGTGATATTAACCCTGTTAGACGGGCCTTCCCAGTCAAACAAATATTTAATCTGACAGCCACCTACGGGGAAACGGCAAAGCGCCCCAGCCGCAATGGTTATCCCAATGGAGAAGGATAAAACGCCAACGTTTTCACAGTTTATGCCATCGATGGCGAAAAATCTCTCAATTACGGCTGAGAGTTCTCTTTGGTGGTTGCCCCCCCAGTAGTCCTCCTCACCAGCCGTCTTACCACGTCCCGACGGGTCGTAATGAAGAACGACAGCGCCCAAAGCGGCAACATCGTCTGCCGTGACCTCGGTAAAGCCGTCATAAGCTGTGCCTGGACTTCCACCCCCTGGAACGATTATAACGCCTGGCAAACCGGCCCCGCCTGAGGCAGCGGCCACAGGTCTGTGTACATGGGCGTAGATATCCGCCCCGCCTGGATTGTTAATCCATAACTCTTCATATCCCGTCCTCACGCGCCATGGGGACGTTGCCTGAGATGGCATGAAATCAAACGGCAGGGCGTTATAAATACCCTTTATCAGTTTCCTTAAAATTTCCTGTATCCTTCTTACGTTTATTCTATCAGGCTTACGGTTTTTCTATCAGGCCGTATCCTTTTAGGAGCTCAAGCAGCCTTTGCGTATCTATAGGTTTTGTCAGATAGTCCGTGCAACCGCCCTTGTAGTATGCCTCAATTACATCCTTTGGGGAGTCGAGGGCTGTTGTCATCACTACCTTTGCCTCGTTTTTTGGTCCGGTGCCTGAGGCCCTTTCCTTTTCCCGAATCGCCTTTAATGCCTTTATTCCATCTAGTTCGGGCATCATGATGTCCAGACAGATAAGGTCATAGGGCTGTCCCTCTTCAACTGCCAGCATAAAGGCCTCCACTGCCTCCATGCCGTTTACCGTGACGTCGCAGTCTCCATATGGACTTAGGAAATGCTGTAACAGCGTACGGCTTGTAAAATCGTCTTCGGCAATCAATATTCTCATTATATTCCTCCCTTTATGTTAACCCTGATTGTGCAATGGCTGCAAGCAGCGCCTCTGTCTCCAGCTCAAGCTGCGGGTAAATCGAATGAGCCTGTGACAGGTCAAGTTTCCTTGCGGCCATCTCCATCCTCATAGCCTCGTTCTTTGTCCTTATCCCACCTAAATTTGCGGCCATACCCTTTATCGTATGCGCAATTATCTCAACCTCCGAGGCGTTATTGGCTGTAAGGGCGTTCTTTAGTTTAGCCATGTTGACAGCGATGTCATCTCTAAACATGGCACAAATCTTGCGAATAAATTCCTCGTCGTTATCAAGCCGGTTAAACAGACCCACTTTGTCAAATACAACGCTCTTGAGCACCACTGCCGCAGTGTCGAGCGCCTGTGGCAGAGTGTTGTCCATCGTGCGTTCAATTACCTCCATGAGCTGTCCAATTGAAATGGGCTTGGAGATATAGTCGTTCATACCGGCACTCAGACAACGGTCCTTGTCGTCTTTGAAAGCGTTAGCGGTCATGGCTATTATTGGTATGTTGGGGTTGAACTCCCCTGATTTGGAGTTTCTTATATGGCGCGTTGCCTCAAGGCCATTCATCTGTGGCATTTCCACATCCATAAGAATGAAGTCGAAGCGCTCTTTGGCAAGGGCGTCGATGGCCTCTTTGCCCGTGCAGGCAACCGATACGGAATGACCGTTTTTCTCTATCAGGCCTATGGCAAGCTCCTGGTTGACGATATTATCCTCGGCTAACAGTATCTTAAAGGAGCTCTTCTTAGTCTGAGGTGCCTTAGTGTAACATGTTTTAGCCACCGAAGTCTCACTCAGAAACCCGCCCAGTGCAAGGTGTATTGAGTCATAGAGCATGGAACGTTTTGTTGGTTTGGATAGAGAGCCCCAGACTTTAAGGCCGCTGCAACGGCTCTGTGCCTCCTTGTCCTGCCCATTGACCATCAGTATTACCTCTGTTTCAAACGTCAGCGGATCGGTCTTTATCAATTCCATAAGGTCTGCAGGCTCTATGTCAGATATCCCACAGTCCATAAGTATGATGTCGAATCTTTCGTTTGCCTCAGCCGCCTTTTCGATGACCGCGATGATAGTCTTAGAGTCTGCCGCCTCGACAACTTTCATGCCGGCGGCCTCAGACATCTCTCTGATGATTGTCCTGCTTAAATCATGCCCATCAATCAGCAGTATGCGCTTATCTGTGAGTTTGGCTAATACGCCATGAGCTGGCGGTGGGGGCTGCGCCGCCTTTTTCAGCTCTACAGTGAGGGCAAACGTGCTGCCCTTGCCTACCTCGCTTACAACATGAATATCACCCTGCATAAGGGTTACGAGTTTTTTCGTTATCGCAAGTCCAAGCCCCGTGCCGCCGTATCGTCTCGTCGTAGAGCCGTCGACCTGTGTGAAGCTCTCGAATATCTTATCTGCCTTATCCTTTGGAATACCAGGGCCGGTGTCTGAAACCCGGATAGCAAGCGCCTCAGACCGAGGTGATGGATATGTCTCAATCTGCACGGTTACCTCGCCTTTTTCAGTAAACTTGAGGGCATTCCCCACCAGATTGACAATGATTTGTTTGAGACGTACCGGGTCTCCTTTTATCATCTGGGGTACGTCAGTGGCGATATGAGATAAAAACAATATCCCCTTCTTTTGCGCCTGCACACTTAGGGACTCGACGGCCTGTTCGATTGCGTCGCGGATGTCGAAATCTATCTCCTCAAGCTCAAGTTTACCCGCTTCTATCTTTGAGAAATCCAAGATACCGTTTAAGAGCGCCAAAAGTGAGGTGGCAGATTCTCTGAGCATTGACAGATATTTTCTCTGCTCTTTATTGAGCGGAGTGTCCAGAAGCAGCTCGGTCATGCCAATTATCCCGTTCATCGGGGTGCGCAGTTCGTGGCTCATGTTGGCAAGGAATTCGCTCTTTGCCGCATTGGCCGCCTCTGCTGTGTCTCTGGCGGTTATCATCTGCTGTTGCACAGTCTTCATCGCCGTTATATCAAACGACACGAATATCACAGACCTCAGCCTGCCCATGTAGTCATACACGGGATCTGCGTTTGTAAGGAGATTTATATAAGAGCCGTCTTTCCTTTTGAACCTGAATTCGCAGCCCCGCACACTCTTGTCCAGGGCATTGAGGCACCGCGCAGACAATCTCTCTATGTCGTCTGGATGGATAAATGAGTAGAAGTTTGAGTCGATTAAGTCCTCTGAGCTATAGCCGGTGCTTTCAGAGAAATACTTATTGATAAAACACAATTTCCCATTTAGTTCAATTTCGGCGACAAACTCGTTCATGTTCTCAACGAGGGTGTGATACCTTTTTTCAGAGGCAAAGACGGCCTCCTCCATTGCCCTTTGTTGAGTTATATCGCGGGATATGCCCATGAACCCGACCGGTCTGCCGTCGCTGTCTCTAAGCAAGGAGGCGGAGAGATAGGCCACAAACTCTTCGCCGTTTTTTCTCCTGTTCGCTATTACGCCGCGATAGCTGCCTGTTGCACTGAGTGAGTTATATAATTGCAGTCCCTCGGAGGGGTCTTTATACAGGACATCGATTTTTTTACCAATCACCTCGATGGCCTCATAACCAAATATGGCCTCGGCTGCCCTGTTAAACTCGATGATAGTCCTGTCCATATCGACAGCTATGATCATGTCTATCGAGCAATCAATGATGCTCTGTGCGTATGAGTTTGGCTCAGTCATGGGTGATGACTCAAATCCTTGCCGTGCTCCCATGCACCGCGGTTGAAAACGCCTGTTTTGTATGTCTTGCCACTCATATAGTTGTCCCTCCTGGCTCCGATTTGCCAGCGTATGTATAATTGTAGCATTTTCACGCAGTTCTGTCATAGATTCAGTCTGTTTAAATATGGGAAATTCTGTGAAGAAATAAAATTATGACCCTTATTTATTTTTTTGAGCCTTATTAATATTTGCGTTATGTCTTTGAACTGCTGGCACACGCACAGAAGAAGAGGATTATAAACGCCTCCTGCCTCAATATGTCGGCAGAGATGCTCTTAGCGGGAATCTGGGGACAATCCTCAATTCCCGCCGTAAGAAAAATATGGAAGTGGCAGCGGCTATGATTAATGATGTGTATGACCGTGACCGTGGTCGTGTCCATGACCATTGCCATGTCCGTGCCCGTGACCGCATTGGCACGTGTGACCTCCACCCGCCGCACGTGTAAGCTCATCTATCGCCTCGCGAATCTCACTTGCTGTAAAGTCAAAACCTTCTTCTTGTGCAAATTTATCACGCTCAGAATCGTTTTTGGCCGATGCAAACTTGTTTCTGAATATCAGGTCAGTGTTTAGTTTTGTCATAAATGACCTTGCGCTTTCAATCGACATTTCATAACCTCCGTTTTTTATATATTTACGTCTGGTCTAAGTATACACCATCACAACAGTGTAAAGCAAAACACGATATTCGTCGTCGACAACACCTGCTAACTAAACAACAGTACGAAGCCCTTAAATATTTCCTCCTCAAAGTGATTTATCATCTGTTCTTTCATCAGCTTCAGCGCCTCATACGGAGTAAGGGCTTGTTTGTATGATCTTTCCGCCGTTAAGGCGTCAAAGATATCTGATATACACCCAATTTTGCCGTATGGATGGATTTCACCCTTACGCAGCCTTCGCGGATAGCCAGTTCCATTCTCTCGCTCATGGTGCTGCATAACAATTATTTTACACTCTTCACTTAACTGGTTAGTCTGTTCGAGTATTTTATATCCTTGATAGGGGTGCGTGCGCATCTTAAACATTTCATCATCCGTAAGCCGGCCTGGCTTGTTAATTATCTCCGGGTGTACTTTGGTTTTTCCTATGTCATGGAGGAAAAACCCCGCGCCAAGCTCATGCATATCGTGGGCGTCAGAGTTTTTAAATATCTCCTTAGATACCATAATAGAAAGTATCCCTACATTGACTGAGTGCGTGTACGTGTAGAAATCGTGAAACGTTATGTTTAATAAATAACCAGAGGTATCCGGTTCTCTTAGAATCATATCAACCAGGTCAGCGATGGCTTCCTTAGATTGCTTGATATTTTCTGCCGTAGGGCTATCAAGCAGCTTTCCCATCATTTGAAGCGATGACTCATAGACCCTTTTTGCCTTGTCTTCTTTAGCCATTCTGGTATCTTGTATTGCCTCTTTAAGGTCGGCTGACATGAGTTTTTCGGGGTTCCACCGCGTTGGAGGGGTAAGGTCTTTATCACTGTGGCTTATGTTTTCGAGGTTTTCTATAGACATCACCGATTTTGTGGGATCTATAGAGACGATCTCAATGCCGTGGTCTATTATCTGCCTGATTTGGCTGTCGCTTGAAATGATGAACTCGTTTCTCAAAAAGGGGTGCTTAAGCCAAGCTTCAGATATTTTTACATACATGCCTGCTTTAAGGTCTTTAACTTTTATTGATTCCATAGAGCATCCTCCGATTACCAGTAAGCACACACCACCCTATTGCGGCCTCCGTCTTTAGCTTCATAAAGGGTTGTAGTGGAATCAATATCAGCATGGGCTTGCCAATGGCCTCTTGTGCTGTATAACCAAAAATCTTTTCAGCCTCGCGATTCCAGACCTGAATAATACCCTTGAGGTTTCTGCTTATTATCGAGTCATCTGAGGACTCTACGATAGATTTGAACCTCTGCGCCTCATATTCTACATGGTCGTCAGTCAGAGTGTCTTCGTTGGGCATACATGTATTATACTCACTAAACAGCGCCAATGCAACAACAGAAAATGGGTATACACTGAGCATCGAGTCCCTTGCCAGCCAATTCCCGCGTGTTTTTTTACTTGTGATAACCCCGCGCTATTCATTATAATTCATTGGCTGATGTTAACCCAAATCGTTATATTTATTGTTGGTCTCTTTATTGGCGGCGTTGTGGCGTGGCTTATTGTCAGCCGCAGGCTGCTTGGTGAGCATTATTTGAAATGCTCCACCCTCGAAGGGGATATAAGGGCTGTCTCCGCTGAGCTTAACTCTCTTAAAGCTCAGATTTTCGATAAAAACAATGAAATTCTATCGCTTAGAGATGACCTTGCCGACACACGCCAGTCCCACGCCGTCTTGCAGACCAAACTTATTGCCTCAGAAGAGAATCTTAGGTCGCAGCAACTCCTAATCGAATCTGCAAAAAAAGACCTCACCGACACCTTTACCGCGCTGTCTGGGGCGGCGCTCAAGAGCGCGAACGAGGACTTTGTCACACGCGCCTCTGAGCATCTCGATAAAATCCTCTCAGAGACAAAGGGAAATCTCGGCATTCATCAGCAGATAATCCAAGGACTTGTCTCCCCTCTGACAGAGACCCTGAAAAAGTACGAGGAGCAAATTCAAAAACTGCAATCCAAATGGGACAGAGACCACGGCAGCCTTGCCACTCATATTCAGAACATCGTGCTTTCAAATCAGCAGCTTCAAAAGGAGACATCCAATCTTGCAACCGCCCTTAAAAACCCACAAATCAGAGGACGCTGGGGGGAGACTCAACTCAAAAGAACTGTAGAGCTTGCCGGCATGGCAGAGCACTGCGACTTTAATCTGCAAACCTCCGTCACTACCGACACAGGGCGTCTAAGGCCGGATATGATAGTGCATCTGCCGTCAAACAGGGATATTGTCATAGATTCAAAGGTATCTCTCATTGCCTATATTGAGGCCATCTCTTCAGACACACCGGATGAGAACAGAATAGAATTGTTAAAAAAACACGCCCGCCACGTCAGAGACCACATGGAGCGCCTTGCCAATAAGTCATACTGGGAGCAGTTTAAGAAATCTCCGGAGTTTGTCGTCTTGTTCCTGCCCGGTGAGTCATTCTTTAGCGCCGCGCTTGAGTATGATATTGCGTTGCTTGAGGATGCCGCTTCAAAGAGGATAATCATCTCTACGCCGTTTACGCTGATAGCCCTGTTGCGCGCCATTGCCTTTGGTTGGCGGCAGGAGCAAATGGCTAAAAATGCCGAATTAATTGCTAAGGCCGCTAAAGAGCTTTACGAGCGGTCAAATGTCTTCGTTAAATATCTAGCTGAGTTAGGTAAGGGTATTAAGAAATCTGTCGATGGCTATAACGCCGTCGTCTCTTCTGTAGACAAGCGACTTCTGCCCACGTTGAGGAAATTCAAAGACCTTGGCGTTGCAGTTGCAGATGAGACAGCCGCACCACAGGAGATAACTCACGAGCCTTCCAGTTTATTATCAGGCCCTTTATACTCAGCGGATGAGGTATAATATGATGGTCAGACAACAGACCGAGGCGATAGAAAAACAGACACTGCACGCGCGCGCCTGCCAAAGCTCCAACACAAAAGGACGCCAGACCCCAGAGAAAGAGGGCGATATTAGAACCTGCTTTCAACGCGACAGAGACAGGATTATTCACTGCAAATCCTTCAGACGCCTCAAACACAAGACACAGGTGTTTCTTGCCCCAAAGGGAGACCATTATAGAACCCGCCTCACGCACGTCCTCGAAGTAGCCCAAATCTCGCGCACTATCTCGCGCGCCCTCAGGCTCAACGAAGACCTCACAGAGGCCATTGCCCTGGGTCACGACCTTGGCCACACCCCCTTTGGGCACGCAGGTGAGGCAGTGCTGAGAAAGATTCACCCCGGCGGCTTTGACCACTACGTCCAGAGCCTGCGCGTAGTCGATGTCCTCGAGAAAAACGGCGCTGGCCTCAATCTCACCTACGAGGTCAGAAACGGCATTATCAAGCACTCAAAGGGCATGGGCAAGATTCTCTCAGACTCCCCAAAAGATATGGCAGACACGCTCGAAGGACAAGTCGTTCGCATCTCAGACGTTATCGCCTACGTCAACCACGACCTTGACGACGCTCTAAGGGCTGAGGTGATTCATATGAAAGATATACCGGAGGAACTCCTCTCTATCCTCGGGAAATCTCACGCCAAGCGCATTGACACGATGGTCAGTGATTTGATTTATAACACATTGGAGGCGGGACTGCAGAAGATTACCATGAGTGAGGCCATTATGACCGCCGTAAATCAACTGCGCGCCTTCCTCTATTTGCGGGTTTATGAAAGCGCTAAACTGAAAGAGGAATTTCATAAGGCTGAGAACATCGTAGAGAGCCTTTATAAATATTACTGTGAACACCCGGAGCTTGTTCCCAACTGCAGCGATGGTAAGCCCGATGAGCTGCTTACCCATGTCTGTGATTTCATAGCTGGGATGACAGACCGTTTCGCGCTTATGAATTTTGAGAAGATATTTATACCTCAGCGCTGGACTGTCTTTTAGGAGCTGTCCATAACAGGGCAAACGCATTTGAAATAATATCTAACGTGTTCTATATATGTAAGAATATTTGAATCATCCTGAGCTTGTCGAAGGATGCTCCTTTATATCTCATATCGGCATACATCGGCAATCCTTCGACAAGCTCAGGATGATTCTTCTTAGACGGTTCAGGTAGATTCCCACTGTCGCTCGAATCCAGAGGAGGAAATCTCTAATGCGATTGCCCTGCTGTCCATAATTAACCTGAACAATAAAGTATGGCTTGCCTAGTAAGTCTATTATTTGTTGTATGTCCATAACATGCTAACTATAGTACACATAGTTATGATGACAACTGTAAAGCGACCAGGTTTGCTTCCTCAAATTTACTTTCTCCTCCTCAACATCCCTGTGATAAAAAAGAAGAGACACAAATAATTGCGTGCAGGCAAATTTGAAATCTTAAACGCCTTTTTGGACTATCCTATTTATGCCGGCCAGTTTATTAAGGGCATTGATATACGCCTTGGCCGATGCGACGATTATGTCCGGGTCTGAGGCGCCGCCGCGCACTACTCGGCCGTCTTCCTCCAGCATTACTACCACATCACCCAAGGCGTCCGTGCCGCCGGTTATGCTTTTTATCTCATATTTTTTCAGTTCGCTCTGAGTCCCCGTTAATGCCTTAATCGCGTTATAAACCGCATCAACAGGGCCGTCACCGGCGCTCTCCATTTCCTTTAGCTCGCCCTTGACAGTCAGCTTTATCTTTGCAAGCGGCTCCAGCTGCGTACCGCTTACCACGTGTAATGATACCAGGCAGTATGCCTCGCATTTGCTTGTTATCTCACTGGTTATGAGTGCCTCAATATCCTCGTCGAATACGTGTTTTTTCTGGTCGGAAAGCGCCTTAAAGCGCTCAAATGCCTTATTTATCTCATCATCCGTAAGGGACGCAAACCCAAGCGCGGAAAGCCTGTCTTTAAATGCGTGACGCCCGGAGTGCTTGCCAAGAATAAGTTTGCTGCTTGGAATGCCTATCTCCTCGGGGTTGAGGATTTCGTACGTGGAGCGCTCCTTTAGAAACCCGTCCTGATGTATGCCGGATTCATGGGCGAAGGCATTGTCTCCTATGATGGCCTTATTGGGCTGAACGGTCATGCCGGTAATTCTTGAGACCATGCGGCTTGTCTTATATATCTCACGCGTATTTATCCTTGTGTCGGCGTCGAAATACTTGGGCCTTGTCTTCAGCGTCATTACTATTTCCTCTAATGAGGCGTTTCCCGCGCGTTCTCCTATGCCGTTTATCGTACACTCAACTTGGCCTGCCCCTTTGAGGATGGCCGCCGAGGAGTTAGCAACCGCGTGTCCCAAGTCATTGTGGCAGTGTATCGACAGGACAGTCTTATCTATATTAGACACATTGTTCATCAAATATTCTATTAATTCACCATATTCCTGCGGGACAGTGTAGCCAACCGTATCCGGTATATTTACTGTCGTTGCCCCCGCCTTTATGACATCCTGAGTGACGCGGCAGAGGTAGTCCCAGTCTGAGCGCGTGGCGTCTTCGGCTGAGAACTCTACGTCATCTGTGTATTGACGCGCGTGTTTTACCGCCCTCACAGACATCTCAAGCACTGAATCTCTGTCCGTCTTTAGTTTATATTTTAAATGAATGTCGCTTGTGGCTATCACGATGTGAATCCTGCCGCGCTCAGCGCTTTTTACCGCCTCAGCCACACGGTCTATGTCCTTGTCTACCGCACGCGCAAGGCCGCATATGGTGACGCCTTTGACCTCATCGGAAATTCTTTTTACGGCCTCGAAATCCCCCTGGCTCGTAATAGGGAAACCGGCCTCAAT
>JADFXZ010000101.1 GCA_015233265.1 Nitrospirota bacterium | reverse complement strand
GCCAACAATGTGGCTTGGGCAGCACGGCACCTGCCGGTATTGGTTGATTGTAATAAACTCACGTATCACTTCAAGTTCTATCCCAAACAGCTCCCCGCCAGTCTCTATAATGGCAAGCGGCATTCGGTCGTCCTCTTCGTCGTCTCTGGAGTCAGCGCTTGCCAAATCTACGGCTCGCTTGTGAAAGATAGATTTATCTGACGCCGAGGGCGATGAGCTGCAAGATAAACGTCCATGGCCGTTTACATCTCCCGCAATGTCAGGTTTAAAAGCCGCGTCAAATAGTTTCTTTTGATTTAGAATCATAATAATCGCCTCGTCTATCTTTGCAACGTGCTCGACAATTGCGCCCGGCGATATGGCATCGCGACCAAACAAAGGGGTCTGCTCAATTGAATCCGAGGGTATTTCATATATATCGATGACCTCATTTACGATAATCCCCGTCAGAGCACCGTCACAACTAAATATAACTACCTTGTCAGTCGTCAGCAATTGCAGCGAGGAAGGACGCCCAAACCGTACATCGAGATCAATCAAAGGCACTACTGTCCCCCGAATAGTAACAAGCCCGGCTATATGCGCCGGGGCCTCATCGACTTGCCTGAGTTCGGGAAGATGAATAATCTCCCGCACGTCAATGGCCGGCACGGCGTAAATGAATCTACCGATTTGAAACGCAAGGTAGGAGTCTGCTAACTGCTCTGCCAATCGTTTGCCCTCCGTCTGAAGGATTTCTTTAAGTGTGCCAACAGCTCCCCTGCCGTCACGTCATCATAAAACTCAATCGCGCGCTCCGCAGGCAACCCCTCAAGGATTGCAACAGCTGACTCCTTTAGTTTGACCGCTCTTTTGACGTCGCCGTCGCGTTCATATATGGCACTGAGTTCAATATGGGCAGCTACGCAATTGGCATCAAGATAGATTACACGTTTAAACATCTCTCTGGCATCCTCTGTCTTGCCCTGTTCTTCAGCGATATGTGCCAGCATGTAATATGGCTCAATTTTCATTGAAGCAACACCTATGGCACCAGCACATGCGTCGGCGGCGCGCCTTAAATCTCCAGTGTTGGCATATGCCTGAGCCATGAGGACATGGGCGCCGTAGTGCCGTGGGTTGTCTTTTATAAACTTGGTGGTTTTCTCAATCACCAAGGAATACCTGCCCTCCTTGAACAAGGACTGCGCCTCCAAAAATAAACCATCGCCAGATGACTGACCATAACTACCTTTGGCCTTACCGCCGGAGGCTGCCGCTTTTGCCTCAAGAGTCTTATGCGGCGTACTGGCTGGTCTATCAAGTTTAACATTTTTCCCGACATTTATGGTTGATATTTGTTTTGCCGGACTAAAAATTACAGTCGACTGTGGCGTGGGTTGTTCGGCCTCAGGGCGGTCGATTAAACGTCTGTAAACGATACTCTGAGGGTAAGTCACCGGTACAAGTCCTGGTAATTTTACAGACTGAAGTTCTGCGTGACCAGTGATTAAGTACCCGCCCCTGCTGAGAGTCTTTGATAGTTTCCCCAGGGCCAGGGCGATATTTTCCGGTTGAAAATAAATAAACACATTTCTGCATATTATCAAATCTATATCGAAGATACCGGCTGAGGCATCAGGGTAGGAGTCCCTGATGAGATTGCCCTGTCTGAAGACAACCATGCGGACAATGCGCTCATCCAGCTCATACATGCCCCTGCGCCTCTTAAAATACGTTGCAATAATATCAGGGTCAACCATCCTGAAAGACCAGTCACTGAAAACACCCCTGCGTGCCTTTTCGATTGAATCTGCGTTGATATCTGTGCCAATGATAGAGACATCCCAGTGGTTAATATCCGGCAGGAGTTCAAGGACGGTTATGGCCATAGAGTATGGCTCTTCGCCGGTTGAGCAGCCCGCGCTCCAGATGCGAATGCTCCTGCGGTCTTTGTTGGCATCTATAATATTGTTTAAAATTGTGTTTCTGATGAGATGAAACTGCCCCTTGTCACGAAAAAAAAAGCTCTCGCCTGTGGTAATGATCTGGCAGAGCTGCTTCCATTCGTCCTTGCTTTCATGGGTGTCAGTCTCCAAAAACCTGCAATACTCATCAACATGGCTAAACCCCAGGTCTTTCATGCGAGACGTAACTGTTGTGCGCAGGTCCTTATCCCCAACGCTTAACCCCGTGTGCGCGGAGATAAACTCCTGCAGATATGACATAGATAGTGTGTTCATGCCATAAACTGCCGAAAGTCTCTCTGTAAAGCTGATATTGTGTTACATTTATATAAACAAATCATAAACGAGCAAATCATAAAATATGTCATTCCTGCGAAAGCAGGAATCCAGAGCACCCTATAGCTACACTAACTTAACAGAGATTGAAACATACGTTATGACATCATACATAACTAAGAAATCGGGGCGACCCGATTTGAACGGGCGACCACTCGCACCCCAAGCGAGTGCGCTATCCAGGCTGCGCTACGCCCCGGTATTTCCTTTTATCTTCTTAGTATTAACTGGAGTTCTCTCAGGCGTGACTTTATTTTCTCTATTTGCTGCCTTGCCGTTGAATGAGCTGATGCCGCAGGCTCCTTTACCTCCACCACATCGATGGGCGAGTCAATATCTTCCTCAAACTTGCCAGAGAGCTTCTTTCTTACCCCTTCTATCGTAAAGCGCTCATCATACAACAACCGCTTTATCTCCATCAGCATTTCAATGTCTTTCTTCTGATACATACGCTGCTTGGATTTGCCTTTGCGCGGCTTGAGAAAACCAAACTCCGTCTCCCAATATCTCAGCACATATGGCTCCAAGCTGGTCAGCCTGCTGACCTCCCCTATTTTATAGAAGAGCTTGTGCGGGGTGTCTTCTTTTTTTGCTTTTTTGCCCGACTCTGTTGACTGTGGCTTGATCATCAGGATTTACTCCACCTTTACCTTTAAATGGTTGCTTGGCTTGAAGGTCACAACTGTCCGTGGCGTGATCTCTATATCTTGCCCTGTTTTGGGATTACGCCCACGGCGCGAACGCTTCTTTCTTACATTAAAAGTCCCAAACCCGGAAATCTTTATTGACTCACCATCTGAAAACGTCTTTTTCATGGTGTCGAGAATCGTCTCTATAATCTCCTCAGACTCCTTCTTTGGAAGGCCGACATTCTCAAATAGCGAGTTGATAATATCTGCCTTTGTCATGCCCTTATTTCCGCCTTTGTCACGCCTTCATCCCGCCTTTGTTAATTCTTTGTTCCTGCCGCTCTATTCTAAGCCCACCCAGGATTGTGTATAGTAACAAACATTATATCTTATGTCAAGAATTATTTAAAGTATTTTATAGAATAATTTTAATAAAGCGCTTTTCTTTAAGGGATTTTATCCAATCCTTATGAACACGCCTGGCCTTCTCTTCGAGTAATTCAACCCTGACCTCCGAGCTTAACTTCTCATCTGTGTCGATCTGCTTTTTCTCGAGCAACTGGACTATGTTATACCCGTTTGGCGTAAGAAATATCCTGCTTATGCTGCCTTCCTTCAGCCCTTGCACCACCGAAAGCAGCTCTTTAGCCATCTCATCCCCGCTGACAAACCCTAGATCACCCCCTGCAGCCGCACTTGCGTCATCAGAAAATTGGGTAGCCATCGACCTGAAATCAGCCCCTTTCATCAACCGGTCATATACATCCTCAGCCTTTTTCTTCACCAACAAATTCTCTTCTTTATCAGCCTTTTTTGCAATTAATATCAACCTTAACTTATACTTTAGAGGCCCTTTTGTGAGCTTTGATGTCTTGGTACGCGCAGCCACCTCGTCCTCAGTCACGATTACCCTCTCGGCCATAATCACACTTCCTACCTTTTGCAGGAGTATCTGGTCGCCAAGCCTCTTTCTGTACTCATCATATAGGAAGCCTTCCTTCTTAAGAGCCTCTTTAAATTGATCCTTTGTTAACGAATACTTATTCTGTATATCCTCAATAGCCGCTTCTACTTCTTTGTCCGATACGGTGATATGCTGGGTCTCGGCGTACATCAGCTGCAGTTTCATCTCTATCAATTTTTCAAGGAAATCTCTCTCGTATTTTTTCAGAAACTTAAGGCGCTCCTTACCTGACATATCCCTCACTTTTTCTTTGAGGTCAAACTCCATGGCCTTATACAAATCACTCCAAGTGATGACTTCTTTATCGACCAAGGCAACTATTTGGTCAAGCATTATGGCATGGGACGACAGCGGAATTACAATCGAAAACCCTGCTATTAAACAAAAAATCACTAACCGAAATCTATCTAATGCCTCTCTCACCTGCATCCTACCCCCACCACGCATACTGCCTGACTTTATTTTAAACTCCCGCCCATCTTTACACCAGTGTTTTCGACGATCCTGCCGACAACCTTTCCACCCGGTCCTGCCTACGCATATTGCCATAGTCTCAGTGATAAAATCAATACTTTTTTTAATTAAATATCTTAAAAGCGGCGCCGCTTAAAGCAACGGCGCCGCTTTTAAAGGCTTTAAGACTCCGGCTCTTCTACCTTCTTTATTGGCTTTAACAGCACCGCACCCAGCGGCGGCAACTGCAGAGACAACGAATACGGGCGGCCTTGCCACCATATGTGGTCGGCGTGGAATCCACCCCAGTTGCCAACATTGCTGCCCCAGTAGATTTCAGCGTCGCTGTTTAACATTTCCTTATAAAATCCCTCTATTGGGACTCCTATGCGATAGTTCTGCCGTGCTACCGGTGTAAAGTTAAACACGCAGATCATTATGTCATCAGGGTCTTTCCCTTTTCTCATGAATGAGATGAGACTGTTCTGGTAATCGCTGAAATCTATCCACTCAAACCCGTTATTACTGAAGTCGACCTCATGCAGGGATTTCTCATCCCTATAGAGCGCGTTGAGGTCTCTTACATAGTTGAGGAGCTTCCTGTGAGGCTCATAATCAAGCAGATGCCAATCAAGGCTCGCATCAAAATTCCACTCCCTCCACTGACCAAATTCACTGCCCATAAACATTAGTTTCTTGCCAGGCTGAGCGTACATGTACGTATAGAGCAGCCTCAGGTTCGCAAATTTCTGCCACATATCCCCAGGCATTTTATCCAGCATCGAACGCTTCAAATACACGACCTCATCGTGGGAAAACACATTGACGAAATTCTCTGTAAAGGCATAGAGCAACGCAAAGGTCAGATTATTGTGATGGAATCTCCTGTGCACGGGGTCTTTTTCAAAATATAGAAGTATGTCGTGCATCCATCCCATGTTCCATTTTAGGCTGAATCCAAGCCCACCTATATATGTAGGCCGCGACACCATCGGCCACGCCGTCGACTCCTCAGCTATTGTCATAACACCGGGGTGGTAGCCGTGCACCACTTCGTTAAAACGCTTTAATAAGGCAACCGCCTCGAGGTTTTCATTGCCGCCGTACTGATTTGGAATCCAGTCACCATGTTTTCTCGAATAATCAAGATAGAGCATCGAGGCAACCGCGTCAACTCTCAGTCCGTCTAGGTGATACTTATCAATCCAGAACAGGGCATTTGCCAGCAAGAAGTTTTGAACTTCGTTCCTGCCATAGTTGAATATCAGTGTGCCCCAGTCCCTGTGTTCGCCCTTGCGCGGGTCTGCGTGCTCATAGAGGGCGGTGCCGTCAAAATAGGAAAGGCCGTGCGAGTCACGCGGGAAATGAGCCGGAACCCAATCCATTATTACCCCAATGCCGTTTTCGTGGCACTTGTCTACAAAAAACATGAAATCGTCCGGTGTGCCAAAGCGGCTCGTCGGCGCGAAATACCCCACTGGCTGATACCCCCATGAGGCATCCAGCGGGTGTTCAGTTATTGGCATAAGTTCAATGTGGGTAAAATTATTTTCTTTTATGTACGGGATAAGTTTATCAACCAATTCACGATACGTCAGCCAGCGTGATTCCTCCTCCGGTATTCTCATCCATGAGCTCAGATGCACTTCATATGTACTAATAGGCGACTCAAGCCAATTTGTCTCACGCCTTTTGGTAATCCATTCGTTGTCGTTCCACTTGTATTTATTTATATTATAGACAATAGAAGCGCTTTTTGGCCTAACCTCAGCATAAAATCCATAAGGGTCGGACTTAGTCCCGATATATCCCTGATACCTACCCTTTATCTCGAACTTATAGACATCGCCCTCTTGCAACCCCGGTATACACAACTCCCATATGCCGTGCATACCTCTGATGCGCATGGGATTTGCCCTTCCATCCCAGTTGTTGAAATCCCCGACTACGCTGACCCTTATAGCATTAGGCGCCCATACGGCAAAAAACACACCTTCGACATCGTTTATCGACATAACGTGTGCGCCCAGCTTTTCGTACTTTTTATAGTGTGTACCCTCCTCCATCAAATGAAGGTCAAAATCGGTCAATACCGGAAGAAATGTATATGGGTCTACGAACTCCCGCAACCGGACGTCTTCGTAGACGACCTTTAATTTATAAGGAAATATTTCGGTTGCCGTCTCGGCGATGGCCTCAAAAAAACCTTCCTGCCTGATTTTTGTCGCGGCATATACCTTTTTTATCTTATCTGTCCTTACGATAAATAACTCTTTCACTCCAGGAAGAAACGCCCTTACCGCTACGGCATCCTTATCGTTAAATTTCGTCAGATGTGCCCCTAACACTGCAAATGGATCAGAGTGAACCGACTGTACTACCATATCAATCTGCTCGTTAATGTTCATTCATTGCCTCCTCGTTGTCTTTATGCCAGTTAACGGTTCAACACAAAACCATCTCATGCAGATAATACCCTAACAAACACTATTATGTCAATCTGCCGGTTATATATCACTTGCTTATCAGAATCAGCACCGAGCGCGGTGCCACATTGTAAAACCTCTGTTCGTTTAGAACTATTTCTTTATCCGTGTCTTCTATGTCATGCGGCGGTGCAAGATTGGTATCGACTATCCTGTACCACTTTTTATGGCGCGGCAGCTGAGGCAGGTCAAATCGTAACTGCTCGTAGTAGGAGTTCATAACCATGTATATATCGCTGCCGTCTGCAGCGCCGATCTGCAGCATCGCAAGGGTTCTCGAGTGATACTCAAGGTCTGGTTTGTTGAGTTTAACCCCATGCCATGTCACAGCACTCGTCCCGTTGTCCTGAAACGTCTCAGGTCTCAATAGCGGCATTGTCTTCCTGAACTTTATTAATAACCTGAAAAACCTGACGAGGCTGGCGTTTTTTTCGGTCAGATGCCAATCGACCCAGCTGATTTCATTGTCCTGGCAGTAGGCGTTATTATTACCAAGCTGTGAGCGCCCCATCTCATCGCCGCCCAGAATCATCGGCACCCCGTGTGATAAAAGCATTATTGCAGCAAAGTTTTTCATCTGTCTCATTCTCAGACATTGGATAATACACGACTCCGAATGGCCTTCGCAGCCGCAGTTCCAGCTCTGATTGTCGTCCGAACCGTCCCGGTTGTCTTCACCGTTGATCTCGTTATGCTTTCTGAGACAAGGTCTTTAAGTGTAAAGCCGTCGTGGCAAGTTATGAAGTTTATGCTGTGGTAGGGTTCGCGCCCGCCCTGTTCATACAGGTCCGGTGAACCGGTAAGCCTCTTCATCATAACCGGCACAAGGCCCTTTTCCCCCCTGACAAACCGCCTTACGTCATCGCGAAACTTGCCGTTCCACTCTGCCCATCTGCCAGAGTGCGGAAATGTACCCACTTGATAAAGTCCTGCGGCGTCCCATGCCTCAGCTATCAGTTTCGTTTTGGCAAGTATCGGGTCAAGCGCAATCCTCTGAAGCAGGGG
>JADFXZ010000283.1 GCA_015233265.1 Nitrospirota bacterium | reverse complement strand
GCTTCTTGCCATCAATGCCCTAAAACTGAGGATTAACAGGCACTGGATGAATGAAGGCGTAACCCTGATGGATGAAAACACAACACTCATCGCCCCCAGCGTCACAGCAATAGGACGCGATACAGTAATTTATCCCAATGTGATATTAGAGGGAACTACCGTCATTGGACAGGCATGCACGATATATCCAAACGTAAGGATCATAAATTCTACACTTGAGCATGATGTGGTGGTGAAAGACTCAACACTAATTGAGGACTCAACGATTGACGCTGGGGCGGCAGTCGGGCCATTTGCCCATCTGCGACCAGGGGCGGCAGTAGGAAAGAAGGCAAAAGTAGGGAATTTCGTCGAGATAAAGAAATCCACGCTTGGCGTTAACACAAAGGCCTCGCACCTGTCCTATATCGGAGATGCCACCGTTGGAGACAACGTAAACATAGGCGCCGGCACGATAACATGCAACTACGACGGGGTAAATAAGTTTAAGACAGTAATAGAGGACGGCGTGTTCATAGGCAGTGATTCGCAGCTGGTCGCTCCAGTAACAATAGGAAAGGGGGCATTTGTCGGGGCAGGCTCAACAATAACTCAGAATGTCCCGGAGGGCGCCCTATCTATAAGCCGTGTCAGGCAGCGCACAATTGTCGACTGGGTCAAGGCAAAGTTCTCCCCGAAAAAACCATAAGAAACCATAAATAACCATGGGGGCACTATGTGTGGAATAATAGGATACGCAGGGAAAAATAACTCGATAGCGATAGCGCTTGAAGGACTAAAGAAGCTTGAGTACCGCGGGTATGACTCCGCCGGTGTGGCATTTATCAGGGAAGACAACGGCCTGATGGACATAGTGCGCGCTAAAGGCAAGATCGGGCAGCTGATAAGCAAACCTGCGCTGTCCGGCGTCAAAAGCAACGTTGCCATAGGACACACCCGATGGGCAACCCACGGCAGCCCCTCAGAAACCAACGCCCATCCGCACAGAGTAGACGACATAGCCATTGTACATAACGGCATCATAGAAAATTACATAGAACTAAAGCGCACGCTCATTAGCGAAGGCGCAGTCTTTAAGTCCGAGACAGACACAGAGGTGATGTGCCACCTTATAGCGTCGTTTTATAGAAAGGGCAGTTCGTTTGAAGACGCAGTGTTGGAGTCGATAAAACTCCTCAGAGGCTCATACGCGGTAAACGTGATATGTGAAAAGGAGCCGGGCAAGATAATCTGCGCCAAAAAGGACAGCCCGCTTGTCATCGGGCTTGGCGATGGGGAGTTTTTCTGCGCCTCAGACGTGCCGGCATTCTTGAGTTATACGCGAGATGTCATATTCATGGAGGATGGCGAGATGGCCGTTGTCTCCAGGGAAGGCGTAATCATAAGGAACTCACAAGGGGAACTAGTACACAGACAACCCTCAAAGATAACCTGGAGCCCCTCGATGGCAGAAAAGGGCGGCTACAGACACTTTATGTTAAAAGAGATATTCGAGCAGCCCCGCGCCATAGCAGACACAATAACTGGCCGCGCCAATGTTGACCACGGGGCGGTGAATCTGTATGAATTTGGTCTCGATGAGGCCGCAATAAGAAAGATGAAAGAGATGAAGAGTAAGATATTCATAGTCGCCTGCGGCACGTCGTGGCACGCCGCACTGTGCGGCAAATACATGATAGAAGAATCTGCGGGGATATCTGTGGAGGTAGACATAGCCTCGGAGTTTCGCTATAGAAGGCCGATAATAGGCAGCGATGACCTATTTATCGCCATCACTCAGTCGGGCGAGACGGCAGACACGCTTGCCGCCCTCAAAGAGGCCAAAAAATGCGGCGCAAAGACCATGACTATCTGTAATGTGGTAGGCAGCACCGCATCGCGTGAATCCGACTATGTGTTTTACACGCATTCAGGGCCTGAGATAGGTGTGGCCTCAACCAAGGCGTTTGTCACGCAGCTGGTGTCGCTTTATCTGCTGTCCATAGCGCTGCGCAGCAAAGACGCATCCCAAACGCGGGAATCTATTGACGCCATAAACGCCCTTCTTCATATACCAGCCCTATTGGAGACTGTGCTCAGCAAAGAAAGTGAGATAGAGAAAATAGCGCGGCAGTTGTCAAAATCGAGCGGATTTTTATTTTTAGGCAGGGGAATCCTCTTTCCTATCGCCCTTGAGGGGGCGCTGAAACTCAAGGAAATCTCCTACATACACGCCGAGGGCTACCCGGCCGGTGAGATGAAGCACGGCCCGATTGCCCTGATTGACGAGGGGCTGCCAGTTGTCATCCTCCTCACGAAGGAGACCCTGTATGAAAAGGTCATATCGAACATCCAGGAGGTAAAAGCGCGCGGCGGCAAGACGGTGGTTATATCGAATGAGGACGACGGCGGGGTAAGGGAGTTGTCTGATTACTTTATGTTGGTGCCGCGGTCAAACAAGTTTCTGGACGCGATTGTTATGGCGCTTCCCTTGCAGCTCCTTGCGTACCACATAGCGGTAATTCGTGGCTGTGATGTTGACCAGCCGCGCAATCTGGCAAAAAGTGTAACGGTGGAATAAATAATTACCTAAAATAAGGAGAAATCTGTTATTATAGGAGTTAGGGAAATGTCAGAGAATCTCACTTCAGACAAGTTAAGCCA
>JADFXZ010000282.1:1873-2652 GCA_015233265.1 Nitrospirota bacterium | reverse complement strand
CTTAAGGCCCTGGGCAAGACCAATGAAGACCTCCTGAATACCTTTTATCAGATAGAGGAGATAAAGATTTATGACAATAACCACTTTACGCGCAAGCTCTCCGGCATTCTCTCGGGCATAAAGTCCTCAACCGCCGTAAAAGACCCAAAGACAGGAGAGGCCATTATCAAAGAAGGGGCAAAGATTACAAAGGCGGCCATCAAGAGGCTTCAAAACGCCGGCGTTAAGGAAATCCCCATCGTGCGCGAGGACATAGTAGACAGGATAAGCCTCCACGACGTTGTCGACCCGGACACCGGAGAGATAATCGTAGAGGGCAACGAGATAATCACAGAGGAGATACTCAGCAGGATTCTATCGGCGAAGATAGATACTCTAGGGCTGTTGTTTATCGACAATGTCAGGTTTCTGCCGTCTCTGAGAGACACGCTCCTAATTGACAAGGTTACCACTAAAGAAGAGGCGCTCATAGAGATTTACAAAAAGATGCGCCCCGGAGAGCCTCCAACACCGGAGGCCGCAAAGGCGCTGTTTGACGGCCTGTTTTTCGACGAAAAGCGCTATGACCTGTCCCCCGTGGGAAGGCTCAAGGTAAATAAAAGGCTTGGCCTGAATATCCCGATGGACAAGACAGTGCTTACGGAAGTCGATCTGGTTGAAATAATTAAGTATTTGCTGGGGCTTCGCACCGGCCATGGCGAAGTAGACGACATAGATCATCTTGGCAACCGTCGCATAAGAAGCGTTGGAGAACTCCTTGAAAACCAATTCCGAATCGG
>JADFXZ010000282.1:0-1791 GCA_015233265.1 Nitrospirota bacterium | reverse complement strand
ATAAGTAACGCTAAACCTGTGATGGCGGCAGTGAAGGAGTTCTTTGGTTCGAGCCAGTTAAGCCAGTTTATGGACCAGACCAATCCGCTGTCTGAGATAACTCACAAGAGAAGACTCTCTGCCCTTGGGCCAGGCGGCTTAACTCGCGACCGCGTAGGGTTTGAGGTTCGCGACGTTCACCCTACACACTACGGGCGTATCTGCCCGATAGAAACGCCGGAGGGCCCGAACATAGGGCTAATAACCTCTTTGGCGTCATTTGCAAGGGTAAACGAGTACGGATTCCTCGAAGCGCCATACAGAAAGGTAATAAACAGCCTGGTCACTGACAAAATCGATTTTCTGACGGCCATAGACGCCGAAAAGTGCGTCATAGCCGAGGCAACCACACCAACAGACAAAGACAGCCGCCTCATAGGCAATGCCATATCAGCCAGGGAGGGTAGCGATATTAAGATAGTTCAGCCAAATGATATTCAGTACATGGACGTCTCACCAAAGCAAATCGTGGGTGTGTCTGCATCATTGATTCCGTTTCTTGAAAACGACGACGCCAACAGGGCGCTAATGGGCTCAAACATGCAGAGACAGGCCGTGCCGCTGATAAATCCCAACGCCCCGATTGTGGGAACGGGGATGGAGCATGTGGCGGCAAGAGACTCAGGGGCGGCGATACTGGCTAAACGTGGTGGGACTATAGAAACACTCGACTCAAACCGCATTGTGGTGCGTGTGCAGGAAGAGGGCGGAGTGGATATTTATAATCTGGTGAAGTTCACACGCTCCAATCAGGCAACCTGTGTGAATCAAAGGCCGATAGTGAGCTTTGGGATGAAAGTAGAGGCCGGAGATGTGATAGCCGACGGGCCGTCAACAGATATGGGAGAACTTGCCCTTGGCAGAAGTGTTCTTGTGGCATTTATGCCCTGGGGCGGGTATAACTTCGAGGACGCCATTTTATTGAGTGAAAAACTCGTAAGGGAAGACGTCTTCACGTCGATTCACATCGAGGAGTTCGACGTAGAGGCAAGAGAGACAAAACTAGGCCCGGAGGAGATAACCCGCGACATTCCTAACGTAGGTGAGGAGGCCCTGGCAAGCCTCGATGAAAGCGGCATTATATTCATAGGCTCAGAGGTAAAACCAGGAGACATACTCGTAGGTAAAATAACCCCTAAGGGTGAGACGCAGCTAACGCCGGAGGAGAAACTCCTGCGCGCGATATTTGGTGAAAAGGCGGAAGAGGTGAAAGAGAGCTGTCTCTACGTCCCGCCAGGAGTCAAGGGCATCGTCGTAGATGTAAGGGTATTTACCCGCAGAGGGATTAAAAAGGATTCACGCGCAAAGGAACTTGAAGACGACGAGATAAGAGGGCTTCAGCGGGATGTGGAAGAAGAGACACGCATAGTATCTGACGATATGCACAACCGCATACGACGGCTCTTAACCGGTAAGACCGCCGCCGAGGATGTTAGAAAGGACTCCGCAGTTAAAGAGTTGATTTGTAAGGCTGGCGATGTGCTTACCACACAGCTATTAGAGTCGATGAGCGACAGAAGAGTCAGCCGGTTGAAGATTACCGACCCCGAGATGCAGCAGCAAATTGAGGACTTTACAAAGGCGACACGGGATTACTTAAAACAGCTTCAAAACAAGTATGACGAGAGAATAGAGAGGCTGAAAAAGGGTGATGAGCTGCCACCTGGCGTCAACAAACTCGTAAAGGTCTACATTGCTATGAAGAGAAAGATACAGGTTGGGGATAAGATGGCCGGAAGACATGGTAACAAG
>JADFXZ010000100.1:5513-7884 GCA_015233265.1 Nitrospirota bacterium | reverse complement strand
CAGTAAGACAAGTTTATTCTTTAGACTTATATTATCCATTTAATCCTCCCCCCAATTAGATCTAATAAATGATTCTACCAAAACAACCGCCCTGTGTCAAGACACACATCGTTTCCCTGGCAAACGCACTGCAGAGAGCATAAAATGTGGAATATGTGTCAGGCAATTATACAAGTTTGACTTTTACCCGTGAAGTGTTGCTATCATATGACAGTAAAGTTAACACAAAGGAGAAGACAATTTGAAAATCGCCATAACCGGTCTTTCAAACTCCGGTAAGACAACAGTATTTAACGCCTTAACGGGCATGAACGCGCAGACCTCCATATATGCCTCATCCATGGAGGAGCCGCATATCGGGTCTGTCCGTGTCAACGACAAACGCGTGGAGAAGCTCTCAGGGATATTTAAGCCGAAAAAGACCACATACTCTTCAATACTCTATACGGACTTTCAGGGGCTGACAAAAGGCGACTCCGCTCACAACAGAAAGGTCTTCGAGTTCATCAGGGACGCTGACGCCCTTGTAGAAGTTGTAAGGGCCTTTACAGACGAGGTCATCGTTCATCCGGACGGCACCATAGACGCGGCAAGAGATGCGGCAAACCTTGAATCCGAACTCATTCTCTATGACCTTGAACTTGTGGAAAAACGACTCGGACGCATGAACGATGCCGCAAAACGCGGAAAACGCCCCGACGAGGCGGAAAAGAGGATACTCGATAAATGCCAGGAGACACTCTACAAGGAAATCCCGCTGAGAAAGACCACTTTCACGCCCGATGAGCAAAAGGCCATAGTACACCTTCAGTTCATATCCATAAAGCCTAAGATAATTGTCATAAATGTTGCCGAAGCTGATATAGGCAAGGCTCAGCCGCTGATAGATGAGATTGCCGCACGGCTTGATTTCGATAAAAACGCGCTCATCAGTCTCTCCGGAAAGATTGAAATGGAGATAGCGCAGCTGCCCCCCGAAGAGGCGGAGTCTTTTCTCAAGGACATGGCAATAGAGGAACCGGCGCTGGATAAAGTCATCAACAAGGGCTACGAGCTATTGGGACTTATATCGTTTCTGACCGTAGGGGAGGACGAGGTGCGGGCATGGACAATAAACAGGGGAATTTCGGCCCTTGAGGCCGCGGGGAAAATTCACTCGGACATAGAGCGGGGTTTTATCAGGGCTGAGGTCGTGGCCTATAGTGATTTCATATCGAGCGGGACGATGGCCGAGGTGAAAAAGTTGGGATTAGCGCGCCTGGAAGGCAAGAATTACGTCGTTGCTGACGGCGATATAATAAATTTTCGTTTTAATGTGTGACATGATACAATATTTTTTGCCAAACCACAGTGTTTTCAGCTATAATCAGCTGATGAGGGATCTGGCAGAGACTCGACAAACACACGGCCAAAACAGGGGTGGCAGGACTACAAGGAGGGAGCAATGAAAGCGCTGATTTTAACAAACGAGTATCCGCCAAACGTATACGGCGGCGCTGGCGTACACGTCGAATATCTTACGCGCGAGATGTCACGGTTGATTGATGTAGAGGTGCGGTGCTTTGGCGACCAGGCGGTCGATGAAAAGTCGCTCAAGGTCAGGGGCTACTGTATCGAGCCAAAGATGGTCGAAGACAGCGAAAAAAAGCTGAAGTCCCTTTATTCAGCCCTGTATAATTGCATCACTTTTAACGTGAACCCCATTGATGCCAATGTCGTTCACTGCCACACATGGTATACCCATTTTGGCGGGGTTATGGCGAAAAAGGCTTATGGGATTCCTCTGGTAATCACTACACATTCGCTTGAACCGCTGCGTCCGTGGAAGCGTGAACAGCTGGGGCTTGGATATGACGCATCGATGTGGGTGGAAAAGACAGCCATTGAGATGGCTGACTCCATTATTGCAGTCTCGCAAGGGATGAAAAAAGACATCATTGAGCTATTCGATGTCGATGCCGATAAGATTGATGTCATTTATAACGGTATAGACACTCAGGAGTACAGCCCTGTGGAATCGAAAGAGGCGCTGGTGCAATATGGCATTAACCCTGACAAACCATACATACTTTTCGTTGGCCGTATAACGCGCCAAAAGGGGATTATCCACCTTGTTAATGCTATTAAACATATTAACGACGAGGCACAGATAGTCCTGTGTGCCGGGCAGACAGATACCCCTGAGATAAAATATGAAATGGAAGATGGCATTAAGAAAATAAAAAGTGACAATGTCATCTGGATACAGAAGATGGTGCCTAAGAAAGAGGTCATTGAGCTTTATACGCACGCCTCTGTGTTTTGCTGTCCATCGATATACGAACCCTTTGGGATTATAAACCTTGAGGCGATGGCGTGCTCAACACCAGTG
>JADFXZ010000100.1:0-5490 GCA_015233265.1 Nitrospirota bacterium | reverse complement strand
TCGAGATAATCGAAGACGGGCAAACAGGGTATCTGGTCAGATTTGACCAGCACAAGGCAAGCCCCTTTGAGCCGGTCGTCCCTGAAGACTTCTCTAAAGACCTTGCGCAAAAGATTAATAGACTCTTGTCTGACAAACCACTGGCTCAAAAAATGGGGGGAGGATTAAATGGATAATATAAGTCTAAAGAATAAACTTGTCTTACTGCTTATTTTGCCGTTAGCAGGGTTCCTTTATTTTTCTGTAACGGCGGTGGCTGCTAGATACGTAACGCTAAAGGAGATGAAATCCCTGCACACCCTGTCTACCCTTGCCATAAAAATAAGCGCCTTTGTACATGAGGCTCAAAAAGAGCGGGGCATGACGGCGGGTTTCATAGGCAGCGGCGGAGCGAAGTTCTCCTCGGAACTCCCCGGCCAAAGGGCAAAGACAGACGAAAAGATAAAAGATTTAAGGGATGCCTTGCAGGGGTTTGACTCATTAAGCTTCGGCAGCGGTTTTAGGGAAAAAATCAACGGCGCGCTAAAAAATCTCGATGAGCTGAAAAATAAACGGGACGCCGTCAGCGCCTTAACCATCCCCGTGGCCGAGGCAATCGGCTATTACTCCACGACGATTTCGGATTTCCTGAGCCTTGTGTCTAACATTGCCGGTCTAAGCACAAATGCCGATGTTGTGAAGCTGTCCTCGGCATACGTTAATTTCCTGTATGGAAAGGAGAGGGCGGGAATCGAGCGGGCAACGATGAGCAATACCTTTGCGGCAGACCGCTTTGGGCCGGGGATGTTCGTGAAATTCACATCGCTTGTGGCCGCCCAGGATACCTACAACAGCATGTATTTGTCCTTTGCCACCGAGTCGCAGAAGGAATTTTTTAAGACAAAGATGACTGGTAAGACAATAACTGAGATAGAGAGAATGAGAAAAATTGCTATCGAAAAGGCGGCGGAAGGCGGCTTTGGTATTGACCCCTCGTACTGGTTTAGCACAATGACAGACAAGATTAATCTCCTGAAAGAGATAGAGGACAGACTCTCGCTTGACCTTGCGCAGCAGACCAGCGCCCTGATGACCAGCGCCCGCGGCTATTTGTTGATCTACGTGATACTGTCCATTGTCCTGACAGTGATGGCCTTGCTTATAACATACGTTACGACATTGGGA
This sequence comes from Nitrospirota bacterium, assembly GCA_015233265.1. Lineage (GTDB taxonomy): Bacteria > Nitrospirota > Thermodesulfovibrionia > Thermodesulfovibrionales > Magnetobacteriaceae > Magnetominusculus. Next base: position 4,326 of record JADFXZ010000100.1, on the reverse strand, counting down.
ATCCTCAGACAGTTAGGCGCGGAGCCTTCGGTGGTAGTAGAAATAGCGCAAAGGATTTCAACCGGAGACCTAACGGTAACTTTTGCCGCAGACAATAAAAAACTGACCGGCCTCTATGCCGCCATGAAACATATGGTGGAAAACCTCCAGTGCATCGTATCCAATGTTAAGAATGTATCAGACTCGGTAACAAACGGCAGCCATGAGTTAATGGAAAGTTCAAGACAAATAGCGGAGGGGGCAACTGAGCAGGCCTCTGCGGTTGAGCAGACATCCGCCTCGGTTGAGGAAGTCTCCTCGGTAATCAAACAAACCGCCGATAATTCTAAAAACACAGAGACAATAGCAACAGCAGTCGCAGCGCAAGCTAAGGAAAGCGGCAAGGCTATGGAGGAGGCCGTCGATGTTATGAATAAAATTGCAAGCAAGATATCGATAATAGATGAGATCTCACGCCAAACCAATCTGCTTGCCCTAAACGCCGCCATAGAGGCCGCACGCGCCGGGGAATATGGAAAGGGGTTTGCAGTTGTGGCCGCAGAGGTCAGAAAGCTTGCCGAAAGAAGCCAAAAGGCAGCCGCTGAGATAATCGAGCTATCGTCGTCGAGCGTTAAAATCGCTGGGGCAACTGGTGAAATGCTCCGTAAACTTGTAGTAGATATACAAAAAACCGCCGGTTTAGTGGAAGAGATAAGTGCCTCAACCAAAGAACAAGACATCGGCGCTCAGCAGATTAATACCGCAATGCAGCAGCTTGATAAGGTCATCCAGCGCAATGCCTCTTCCACAGAGATTCTTCACTCAATGTCAGAGAAACTCTCCTGCCAGGCGCAAACGCTGCAGGATGCCATATTGTATTTTAAAGTGGATGACAGCTGCAAAAAAGAGATAGCTTACCACTGATAACCTGTCTCAAATTCTCAGGCGTCCTTCGACAGGCTCAGGATGATTTGTAGAAACGGCAAGCTCAGGATGATTTGCAGAAACGACAGGCTCAGGATGATTCATGGGATCTAAACTTCTGACAACCGTCTTGCGTCTATGAACGAATTTTTGTATTAAGCAGCAATAACGTGTAAATACCGGCGATTATTATGGCGGCACTGATGTATTGAGCCGTCGAAATCCCTGAATATATCCCCCTAATGGCGTCATCCCTCATGAATTCGATAAAAAACCGGCATACTGCGTAAAGAATGAGGTAGGTGGCCGTCAATTCACCATCATTTGCACGGGGTTTTTTTGCATAGAGTACGGCAAATATTATCACATTTAAAACCGCCTCAAGTATCTGGACAGGGATCACGGGCAGCGATTTAACGCTCTCAGGGTATATCATGCCGTGTGAGAGATGCTGAGTGTAGGCAGGACTTCCCACTGGATAGGAAACCCCTATGCGTGATTGCGTTATCCTGCCAAAACAGCAGCCCACAAGAAAACAGCCAATCCTGCCAAAAGAATGGGCAAGCGGCACGTATAAACTAATAATGTCGATATATGGAAATGGCCGCAGCCGCCTGGCCCTAAGTAATATAAACGAGGCCAGATAAACACCGCCAAGTCCGCCATAAAAGACCATGCCACCGTGAATAACGCCTTGCCATGACAGCCCTTTTGGGGAGGCAAACGCCTGTATAATAGGTATTACCCTTGCCCCTGCAAGGCCGAATATGAGGGATATAAATAAAACGTAGAAGTATTCAGCGGCAAGCCTCAAGCGTCTCATTTCGATAGAGACAAGGACGGTGAATGAAACTACACCAGCGGCAAAAAATAGGAGATAACCGCGGGATAAAAGGGAAAGCCCCCCGCAGCCGCAGTGTTCTATTAGAAAAAATGAAATTAGTCTGCCCAATGCTGACCCTGGCGCAGGGCGCTACAAGGCGCAGTCACACGAAACGGCGCCGCAATCCGTACAGGCATCGGCGGCAGAGCAGCCTTCGCACGTCGTGGCAAGACTTCCGCAGTCGTCACACATGACGCAGCTTGTGCACATTGCATCGCCCACACAGGAGCTGGAGGAGGCTTCAGGCTGCGTTGAGTTGTCCTGTGCGTCCATTGTCTGATGGGCAGGCATCGAAAAATGTCTTATAGAAAGGGCGTTGTATGCCGCGTCCGGGATTATATAAGAAGTGGACAGCACCAGAGCACAGCTCAGCAGACTCAACAGGCAAACAGCTAATGCGACGGTGCCGCCGCCTTGCGGTCTCGTTTGTGCATGGTCGATGCTGAGGAGAAATAAATTATTTATATTTTTAAACATGGTCAGCGTTAATCATGGACAGCCTCAATGGTCTTCAGATAGGAGTCATATGCCTTTTTTATCCCTTCCTCGAAGCCGGTCGATGGTTGAAAGCCAAGTGCCGTTATCTTGGAGACATCGAGGAGTTTTCTGGGAGAGCCGTCAGGTTTTGTCCTGTCATAGAGGATCTCACCCTTAAATCCAACGATTTTTTTCACTAATGCGGCGATGTCCTTTATTTGCATATCCTCGCCGGTGCCAATGTTAAGCAGTTCTCCAAGCGCCTCGTGGTTGTGGTGTTCCATCAAGTAAACACATGCCTCTGCGAGGTCATCTGAGTATAGAAATTCCCTGTAAGGCTCTCCGCTGCCCCAAAGAGTGACTGCTTTTGCGGTGATGCCAAGGGTTTCGAGCGTTGTTATTATATCGCCTCCATGCGTGGCATTTAGGCCGAAGCCAGCCGGGGCGGCGGCGAGGTCTCTTCTTATGGCGTTTATGCTGCTGCCTGTCTCCAGAAGGGCTGCGAGGTGAAATTTCCTGATAAGGGCAGGAAGCACATGAGCTGTCTCAAGGTTATAGTTGTCATGCGGACCATAGAGATTCGTCGGCATAACGGTTAAATAGTTTGTGCCGTACTGCTCGTTATAGTATCTGCAGAGCTTTAGGGCAGAGATCTTGGCGATGGCATATGGCTCATTTGTAGGCTCAAGGGGTCCTGTAAGAAGGTGTGCCTCCTTCATCGGCTGAGGGGCGTGCTTGGGGTATATGCACGATGAGCCAAGGTTTATCAGTTTCGTAACACCGTACTTCCATGCTGAGTTTATTATATTTGCGGCTATCATCAGGTTATCGTATATGAACTCGGCCTTATATGTGTTGTTGGCAACGATGCCGCCGACTTTAGCCGCGGCTATAAAGCAATATTCGGGGCGCTCGGCCTCAAAAAATTTCTCTGTATCGAGCTGCCGCCTCAGATCAAGTTCAGAACTCGTCCTTACGATGATGTTCGTATATGCCATCTTGTTGAGGTGTCTGAGGATTGCAGACCCTACGAGGCCCCTGTACCCGGCGACGAATATTCTGGAATTCTTGTTCATCTGTGTATCCCCGTATTTGTGCCCATATTTGTGCTTGTCCAGCTGAGGTCTTTCTCGGCAAGGATTTTATTGCCATGCCCGGGCGGCCTCAGGCCAGCTGCCTGCATATCGGCGTCAACCATGATCTTCACGAGTTCTTTAAACGTAACCCTTGGCTGCCAGTTAAGCTCCCGCGCCGCCTTTGTTATATCGGCAAGCAAGACATTGACCTCTGTGGGGCGAAAATACCCCGGGTCTATTTCTATTATTACATCTCCGGGCTTCAGCGCTGAGTTAAGCGATGGCGACAGCGACCTGACGATGCCTTGTTCAGCTAAACCGCAGCCGCGCCACTGAATCTCAATCCCCGCGTAACTAAATGTATGCTCTACGAATTCCCTTACCGTGTGAGTCTCACCCGTGCCAATGGCAAAATCTCCCGGTTTGTCCTGCTGAAGTATCAGCCACTGGCAGTAGACATATTCGGGGGCAAAGCCCCAATCGCGCTTGGAGTCAAGGTTTCCCATGTAGAGTTTCTTTTGTTTGCCAGCAATAATAGCGGCAGCCGACATGGTCACCTTCCTCGTTACGAATGTCTCGCCGCGGCGAGGCGATTCGTGGTTAAATAAAATACCGTTACAGGCAAACATCCCATAGCCTTCCCTGTAGTTTACAGTCATCCAGTAGGCATAGACCTTTGCGGCGGCATATGGGCTTCTGGGGCAAAATGGTGTGAGTTCGTTCTGAGGGGCGGGGGCACCACCAAACATCTCTGAGGACGATGCCTGATAGAATTTCGAGGCAATCCCGCTTTTTCTCAACGCCTCGAGGACTCGTGTAGTGCCTAAGCCCGTTACATCGCCGGTGTATTCAGGCATGTCGAAACTGACCCGGACGTGGCTTTGAGCGCCGAGGTGGTATATCTCATCTGGTTTGACGTTATAAATTATGCTTGTCAGTTGGCTGGAGTCAGACAGATCGCCGAAGGAGAGGAAGAATTTCGCGTCC
>JADFXZ010000099.1:4565-7898 GCA_015233265.1 Nitrospirota bacterium | reverse complement strand
GGGCATTCAGATACGGTCACGAGCGTAAGTTACAGTCGGGATGGGCACTATATCGCGTCTGGCAGTTGGGATAAAACCGTGAAGATTTGGGATACAAGGTCAGATACGCTTCAACGCAACATTAGTTGGCATTCAGGCTGGGTCGATAGCGTAATCTACAGTCCAGACGGAAAATTTATCGCATCAGGCAGTTGGGATAAAACGGCGAAGATATGGGAAGCCTCATCAGGCAACCTACAACGAACTCTTTCTGATCATTCAAAAGCTATCGAAAGCGTGTGTTACAGTCCAGATGGTCGTTATATCGCATCTGGAAGCGTGGACAAAACGGTGAAGATATGGGAAGCATCATCAGGGCAGCTTCTACATACACTAATCGGACATTCTAATACAGTCACAAGCGTAATCTATAGTCCCGATGGACAATTTATCACTTCTGGTAGTTGGGATAAATCAGTGAAGATATGGGATGCCTCCTCAGGCAAGCTTCAGCGAACTCTTAGCGGGCATTCAGATACGGTCACGAGCGTAAGTTACAGTCGTGATGGGTGCTATATCGCATCTGGCAGTTGGGATACAACAGTGAAGATATGGGATGCATCCTCAGGCAAGCTTCATCGCACTCTTAGCGGGCATTCAGACAGGGTCTTCGGCGTAAGTTATAGTCCAGACGGTCAGTTTATCGCTTCTGGTAGTTGGGATAAAACGGTGAAGATATGGGATGCCTCATCAGGTAAACTCATACACACACTTGCAGGTCATTCAAGCGTTGTCACTAGTGTCAACTATAGTCCAGACGGTAATTTTATCGCTTCGGGTGGATTCGATGACACGATAGTAATACACAATGCTGAGACAGGGGATATCGTTAGCATAACTGCACTGTTGCCAGGGAATGAATGGCTGACTTTTAACGATAAGAAACTTTTATACGTTTCCTCTTTGCAGGGCGATGAATATGCGGCTGTCCGATTTGATAATGCCACATGGTCAGTTTATCCACTGAAATATTATAGAAAAGAATTGAAGCGAGAAAACTTCGGTAAAGCCGCCGTTGAACAGCAGCCCATGATTAGGCCAAAACCATTCAAGGTCTGGTGGGATACAAGTGAAGATAAGGGGCTAGTGGGTGGTGTTGCTTTCTTTGGTATCGTTACATTTGCATTTATTTACAATCTCATGAAACGCTCAGACCCCATTGTTGTGGCAAGGGCTTTTTTCAAGGGGGCAGGGTTTTCAAGGCTAAAGCCAAGAAATAAAGGACTCTACCTCCTTAGCAAGCCAAACGAAAAGGCATTAACAATGGCGGTCTTATGGAAAGGTGACCACATCATAGGAGAAAAACACATTGAGGTGGTCATAAATTCCGAAAAGGGTAAATACACCGGCAAACCTAAAATATATTTAATTTATAAGGAAGACAAACACAACATCAGCGAAGGTGTTAAGTCATTAAGAAACACGTACGTTATGACCATTGACATCATCCCGCTGGCCTCTCCGATTTTGGAGGAATCCCTCGGCAGTTTGATGTGCAAAGACCGCCTTAAAGAACTCGAAGAACCATATCTGATAAGGACAGACCCCTATCTTGAGAGGCTTCCAGTCTTTGACCCGATATGGTTTTACGGCAGAGAGGACCTTATCGAAAGACTCCCTCTGCTCATATCGCAGGGGCAGCATGTGTGCCTCTGTGGACTGAGAAAAGTCGGTAAGACATCGTTGAGTAACCAGCTTCGCCAGCGTTTCGTTAATTCTCCAATGGTTTATATTGACTGTCAGGCAATGGGAACAAGCGCCGCCGCCTACTATAAGGAAGTATCGAATCAATTTCGTAATAAACTTAGTTCGTCTAAGATAAAAAAGTTGCCACAAATTCCTGACGACCTAAATGGTGACACGTTTAGGACAATATTCCTGCTATTAGTCAGGAAATGGGAAAAGGCGAAACATCGGGAGCAGTTTATTATATTTTTCGACGAAATTGACAAGCTCTTTGTAGACAGAAAACTACCGGATAGCGAACATTTGCTTGCTGAGTATGTAAGGCTGTTCAGAGTGCTGCGAGGTCTCGCACAATCTGAACGCTGCCTCACAACGGTAGTCATCACATACCGCCCCGACATTAACAGGCAAAATAATCTGATGGAAACAGTCGGGGAAAACCCGATGTATAATTCGTTCGCCGAGGAATACCTTGGATATTGGAACTCTGCTGACAGTGAAAAAATGCTCAGGGAAATAGGCCATTGGAAGGAAATTATCTGGTCAGAGGATTCTCCTTTAAGGGTCTATGAACTTTGTGGTGGCGACCCACTGATAACAAGGATGTTTGCAAGCGCCGCCTCAAACAAGGGCAAGTTAAAGGTAATAACCCTCCACCGTGTAGAGGAAACCGCAGCTGAAACTATAAGGACTTTTTCCGAAAACGATATTGGAAACCACTACAAAGAATCAATCTTAGGTACATTAACTATGGACGAGAAGCAGCTCATAAATCACGTCCATGCGGCAGGGGCCTCTGGCTTTAACGAAGAGGACACACCGTCAGAACTTTTAGACGCACTGGCAAACCTAAAGCGTTTTACGCTGGTTTATCTGGAAAATGGGAAGCTAAAATTTAGGGCAAAGCTATTTTTTGAATGGCTTAAATGGAGGATGTAATCATGGTGAGATATAGCTGCACTATCCCGGGAAATCTTTTTGTAGGATATGACGCGATGTTACGCGATATTAAAGATGGTCTAAGAGATGGTGACTCATTTGCCATAATCGGCTTAGGAAAATCCTCGATGCTTGAACAGATGAAAGAAGTATTGCCAAATTCACCAAATATTAAGCCGCGCGTTCTTGACATTTACGAGTTAAACACAGTGTCATTGAACATTCTCTATAAGAAACTATACAGCTTGTGTATAAAGGAGATTCCTAACGCTCCAGAGTGGAAAGATGGAAATGATGACAGTGCCTATCAGAAATTTCAAGATATTCTTACAAGCGCAAAACCTCTTATTGACACAAAATATAGTGACAATTGGATAATGGTTTTTCTCATCAATAAAATTGAAAGACTTGCTGAAAAACTAAACGACAGACGTTTTTTTGATAATATGGCGAATTTTCGAATGCATTCTGATTTCAAGAGACATTTTCGAATAATTGCTACAGGGGGAAGAATGCTTTCATACCTGACGCAAACAGGCTCAATCTTTTCAGGTATTCTTAAGAAACATTACCTTGGTATCCTCAAAGAAGGCGATGCTCAGCTTCTCATACAAAAAGGTTTACCCTATAGGTTAAAACCTGACGTGGAAAGACTTTTTTTAAGAATGA
>JADFXZ010000099.1:0-4442 GCA_015233265.1 Nitrospirota bacterium | reverse complement strand
GAATTAAAGAAGTGGCTTAAAAAGTTGGGCAACCTTGAGATAACGATTTATCATTTGCTGTCCAAAAGCCAAACGGGAACGCTCAGTAGAGATGAAATAAAAAAGGCCATACCCTCAAGCCTTACACACTGCATCACTGAAATTCTCCTGGTTCTTAAATATAGCGGCCTCATCGATGGAACAGACATGAGTACGCCGAAGATTGCCGGTGACATATTCAGGGAATGGTTTATGGAAAACTGCCCGCAAGAAGACATAATCTTAAACGGACAGGATGCCATGATTAAATCAACACAGATAATCTTAGAGGCCATTAATAACTCCGCCCTCAGAGACGATAAGAAGGCCGAGGTAAAGAAAATCCTCGATGGTGAAATTAATAACATACAATCAGCAGGTTCGGAAGATACAGTTAACAAGCGCTCCCTTAAGACATCTCTTGAAACTGCCCTGTCTTTATTGAAAACTACAGATGTTAGTATAACTACAATGACGAATTTGTCAAAGCATGTAGAGTCACTGGGTCAATTCCTCGGTGATACATTCAATTGGTGGTTGTGATAAATTAGTAGCTGATGATGTGAATTTACTATAATAAGCGGCTCAATTTCAGCGAAATTTGAAATAATCCCCCGTGCGGTGGTATAATTGCCCTGTGTATGTCCTCTTGTCTATAATTGTCAGCGTATTTCTCTGTGCGTGTACTCAGCCGCATGTGCTGTATCAGTACTCTTCGCTTAATGCCCTGATGGAAGGCGTCTATGATGGGCAGCTCTCTGTCGGGGAACTTAAACGACACGGTGATACCGGGCTTGGTACATTCAACGGACTCGACGGTGAGATGATTGTGCTGGATGGCCGTGTCTATCAAATCAAGGGCGATGGGACTGTCTACGCCGTGGCTGACTCTGTTGAGACACCGTTTGCCGATGTTGTGTTTTTTAAGGCCGCAAAATCATTTACCGTTGACAACGAAATCTCCTGCGATGAGCTTCAAAAGATGATCCTTCAAATTGTGCCGTCTTCAAATATTTTTTATGCTGTCAAAATCAACGGCCTGTTTAAACATATCAGGGCTCGGGCAGTCCAGGCACAAAGCAAGCCATACCCGCGTCTGATAGATGCCGCAGCAGACCAGGGTACCTTCGACTTTAGCTCAATCTCAGGCACTGTAACCGGGTTTTATTTCCCTGAGACATTCGGCGGCCTGAGCGTGGGTGGTTTTCACGTCCACTTCATATCGGATGACAGGAAATCCGGCGGGCATCTGATGTCATGTCAGATAAGCCGCGCCACTGTCTTGATAGATTACCTGACAGATTTCACATTGGAACTGCCAAAAAGCGGTGGTATATATGGCAAATCAATCGGCACGGCCAAAAAACAGGAGGTCGATTTAATTGAAAAAGGACGCTGAGGTTAATCTGCCGCAAAACGCCAAGTCGTCCAGGACATTAGAGATTTTAAGATATATCGGCCCCGGCCTGTTTGTCACCGTGGGGTTTATCGACCCCGGCAACTGGGCAACTAACATGGCCGCCGGTGCCGATTATGGATATAAACTTCTCTGGGTAGTCACGCTGTCAACGGTGATGTTGATAGTGCTTCAGCACAATGCCGCTCACCTGGGGATAGCCACCGGCCTGTGTATTTCCGAAGGGGCTGGAAAGTATTTTTCGCGCCTAAGCGCAAGATTATTCATCGGGACGGCGGTGCTGGCCTCAATTGCTACGGCGTTAGCGGAGGTGCTGGCCTTCAGATGCTATTTAGAATCCCCATTGCCGCCGGGTCGGTTATCACATCGGTATTTGCAGCCCTGATGCTTCTGAGTAATAGCTACAAGAGGCTTGAGATGTGGATAATGGTATTTGTTTCCATAATCGGGATTTCATTTTTATTTGAGCTGTCTATTATAGATATTAAATGGGGCGAGGCGCTTAAGGGACTGTTTGTGCCGCAATTTCCATCGGGGTCGATTACGGTGATAATGGGTGTCTTGGGGGCGGTTGTAATGCCGCACAATCTCTTTTTGCACTCAGAGGTCATCCAGAGCCGGAAGTGGAATCTCCAGGGGGAACAGGTAATTAATAAGCAGTTAAAGTATGAGTTTATGGACACACTAACGGCAATGATAATCGGCTGGATAATCAACAGCGCTATGATATTGGTTGCGGCAAGCGTATTTAACAGCCGAGGCATCTCTGTGACAGAACTTCAGCAGGCTCAAAACACACTCAGACCAATCGTGGGAAGTGCTGCGGCGGTAATCTTTGCCCTTGCGCTGCTGGCCGCTGGCCTTGCCTCTTCCGTTACGGCAGCCATGGCAGGCGGGAGCATTCTGGCCGGGCTGTATAATAAGCCGCTTGAAATCTCAGACAGACACACGCGATGTGGTGTAGGGATTACACTCTGCGGGGCGATGCTCATAATCTTCCTGCTCAAAGACCCATTTAAGGGCCTGCTCTGGAGCCAGATAGCCCTCAGCGTGCAGCTTCCATGGACAATATTCGGCCTCGTCTACTTGACATCTTCAAAGAAGGTAATGGGAAAGTTTGCAAACTCTACAAGAAATAAAATCGCACTCTTTCTTATGGCCGCCATCGTCACCGCGCTTAATATCAAACTTATTGTCGATAGTATATAAAGGGTAAATGGCGGTGCAGGGATACGAACCCATATCACTCCGCATTAAGCCATAACTCATTGATATTACTCCTTTATTCGTCTGTGCTATAATCTACACAATGTGTAGGGTTCTAATATTTGTGGACCACTTTGTGACCTATGTGGCACACTTCCTATACATCAATATGACCATAATGGTATGACAAGAGTCAAGTGTTAATCGGCTAGCAATACATTCTGGTGCAGAAGGTATCAGTTTACTTATCGCAACATCGAGATTTTTCATATCTGATCCTCCGACGATAGAGTATAGAATTTTAGAGTTGTGGCCACATGATCATGTTGAAGAGCGTCTTGAAGCTGCTTTAGGCGGTCTTGCTCACACTGGGCGTTTATCTGGCTGGCTTTTGAATGCCGTGAAGCCTGATAGAGAGGAATAGAAACACCAGCGGTCAGACACGCTGACCGCCACACACGCTGAATACCAGAGCGGCTCAAAGTAAACATAAATGCCTCAGGCAGATAATGAGTATAATTCAGCTCAATGAAAAGACCGAGAGCCTGTGAAATCGAGTAATGATATACGTGGCCGGTTTTTGTAGGCCGAAGGTTATTGCCCTCATCTAGGGAGCGTTCCACGGAGATGACAGACCCGGTTATGTCACGGCGTTTTAAAGCCCTGGCTTCACCAGGGCGCATACCGCTTTCGAACAGGATCTGGAAAAAGAGCTGATGCGTTGGGGCGATGTTATCGAGTATTGATTTTTGAGTCTCGACGCTGATCCATTTTTTTGCTTTGGCGATAACCTTTACGCGTGGGAACTTTGGAAGGGTAGGTATCACATCCAGACCATGCATATGGATTAATAGACCCTTCAGCGCATCGAGGACATGCTTTATTGATTTGCTTGCCAGGGAGCTCTGAAGCAGCGTAGAGTAGAAATCAAAGACAATCCGGCTTGAGATAGCACTTATATCCACATCGCCCAAATTTGGCCGTATGTAGTGCGTCAGGATAGATTTTAATTTCGACACGTAGGCATACGAAAGGCCGGTAGCCTCGAGGTGATTAATCCAACGCTCAAAGGCCTCACCGACAGGATTAAGCGCAGACATCTTAAAGAGCAAAGTCGAACCGCATATAGGGCATTTGTGCATGGTCATAACCTCCAGTTATTAACATCCATATCCAAAAAATCTGTTAAAGGATGATATATTTAAAATCCTTTATTATTATATTTGATAAGCGTTCCCCCACGGGGGGAACAAGCCCTGTTCCCCTACGGGGGGAACACCTCTGATTTTTTTCAACAGCTTATTAACGCGGTGGACAGTAATAGGCTCACGCGTAGGACCTCCTTAATTTTTGAAGAAGTCACTGGCCTCGATCTCCTTTTGAATTTTATTCTTTTTGAACTCGACATTCCATGAGTTGACATCACGATTGAGTTGGAATTTCGTTTTCTGTTTGGTTTTTTCTGTCTGAAGGATATTCTTGTCGATGAGAGATTGAACCGTGTCATGAGTATGGCCTAAGTTTAAGGCCGCGACTGATGATAATTCGCGGTAGCTTAAATAGCAGAACTTGCGATGCCAAGACCAGCTGAAGGAAACGATAGACCAGAAGATACGGCTTTCGCGCGCGGTTAAATCGACACGCATGAGACCGAGTCTAATTAGCTCATTCGGGATTTGAGTAAACCCCTTCAGGATTTCTGGCGTATTTGACATGTAATCTAAAGGATACACACATTATATTAATTCAGGGCAAATTTGTTCTCCAATAAGTAAGCGGTAGTTGCTTAGTTTGTTGTCAT
>JADFXZ010000281.1 GCA_015233265.1 Nitrospirota bacterium | reverse complement strand
CACCCCCTCCGACCCAAGCATCAACCTGCCCAATGGCCCCTGACCCCTGCTCAGCCGCTACCTTCCCACCTGCCTGCCCTTTACGAAGTGCAACTGATAGTCGTCGCCGTACTTGCAGCCCATCAAAAGCACCCCATCCACACCCTTTGAAAGCGCGTCGGTTATCCATACCAGCTTCGTCCCGCCAAGACACCTTAACGTCACAAACCTGTAGTTTGGATTCAATTTTACGCGGTTTAAACCCGCCATATCGAGCGCCGGATAGGCGTCGTTTTCACATATCAGGGCAATGATAAACGGTTCGTCGCTGTCTGTAGGCACATCTACCGACTTCATAATCGACGATATCATATCTACGCTGTAGTTGCTGAAAGAGATAATCCTCTGCGGACACGCACCCATACAGGTTCCACAGCGGCGGCAGCGATAAGGGTGTTCTCTTGGCGTACCCTTTTCATCCTCATCGAGCACACCAAATGGACACTCAACCGTACAGCGGCGGCACTGTGTACAGCTCTCAAGCCTGAACTCAGGAAATGACATATCCCCTGCTCTGGGATGCACTGCCTTGCCCTGGGCAGTCAGCTCTATACACTGGATGGCCTTTAGCGCGGCACCTGCGGCATCTGTCGATGACTGGTGTGAATCCATCGGATGTCTTACAGCACCTGCGGCATATATGCCCGTCCTTCTCGTCTCATACGGGAAACATATGAAGTGGGAATCAGGAAAGCCATATTTTAAATGAGGTATCTCAGGCCCCTGCCGGTATTTCAGGTTCATTATGTGGGGGATAGGCATAAGCTCTTCTATCTCTCCGTCCTGCGTCTTTTTCTTTACCATGTCGCCTATATACTCTTTCGTCAGGTCATTGACGGCTTTCCCTTCTGGCAACATTGAGGAAACCATTCCAGTGGCCAAAACGACTACGTCTACCCTTATTTTCTGCTCTTTGCCCAAGAGCTGGTTATCAACAATGACTATCAGGCTGCCGTCAGCCTCTTCCTCTATGCCCTTTACCTCGCCTTTTGCAAGGAATATACCCTCGTCATCTTGCATCGCCTTGTAAAAGTTCTCATATACGCCGGCCGTCCGCATATCCTTATAGATGATAAACGCACCAGCGTCCGGATTGGCCTCTCTTACATATTTTGCCTGTTTCAGGGAGACGTTGCAACAAACCGCCGAACAATACGGGACGTGGTTTTCATCTCTTTGCCCCGCGCACTGGACAAACAACACGTTCTTTGCCGTCTTGCCGTCTGATGGTCTCGTTATCTTTCCCTTAGCCGCGAGGTCTTCCATCTCGACATTGGTTATGACATTTTTAAATCTGCCATAGCCGTACTGTACGAGATTATTTGCGTCGTAGGGCTTCCAGCCGGTTGCAAGTATTACGGCACCCACTTTAAATGTCTCTTTCGCACCCTTTTTTTCTATTTCGACATCGTACATGCCTGGCTCGCCCTCTATAGAGGTTATAACGCTCTCCAGATGTACCTTTATATTTTGACTAGCCGTAACGGCCTGAATCTTCGTGCCGATTGCCGGTACTGCGAGTTTGTCATATGGGGCCTTGGCTGGATATGTCTTATAACTCTTTTTTGCCCAACCGCCAAGGGCTTCCGATTTTTCTACCACGACTGCCTTGTAGCCGGCCTTGTCAATCTCGAGGGCTGCCGTCACACCCGTGACTCCACCTCCTATTACCAGCACTACTCTCGTTACGTCTGTCGTCTTTGGTACCGGTGGCTCTGACTTGTTAGCCCGCACTACCCCCATGTTCAGATAGTCCTCAGCCATAGCCTGAGTCTTTGGGTCGTTCGGTGGCTGCATCCACACCACATGTTCGCGCAGATTTACCCTCTCCGTTATATAAAGGAGCGGGTCGAAGTCAAACATGTCTGTGTTGACGCGCTGGCTGCACGCCGCTATAACTATTTTATTTACTCCCTCGTTGTTAATGTCGCCCTTTATCAGGTCAACACCTTCCTTGCCGCACAGAAACGGATGTGTCTTGCAAGTGCCGGTTTTGCCCCCAATCTTTTGAAGGGCTTCTATGTTTAACGACTCACCTATACCACAGTCTGTACATATGTAAACACCTAATCCCATCGTTTACCTCCTCACCGCGGATTGAATGCCCTTCAAGGCCGTACTTGTGGCGTCCTGTAGCGACGTTGTTACGTCGTTTGGCCTTTTGGCAACTCCAGAAGCGTAGATGCCTGCCGCCTGTGCATCGGCATCGACGAAGCCGTTTTCGTCCAGTTTTACGTTTGTGCCGGCACTGGCGCTCCGCAGGGATGGCTCCATGCCTGTTGCTAAGACTACCATGTCGACTTTCTGCGTGATCTTTTGACCACCTACGATGTCTTCCACAGTTACGATGGGGTCTAAAGTCACGGCGTCTTCCTCTATTTTTGCCACCTTTCCTTTTATCATCACCACATTGGCGTCGGCCTGGATTTTTTTCAAAAAGTCTTCATACTTTCCCGGCGCTCTTAAATCTATATAATACATAAAGGCCTTTGACTCAGGGTCGCTCTCCCTGACATACGTAGCCTGTTTAAGGGAAGCCATGCAACAAATCGACGAACAATGCGACAGATGATTCTCATCTCTGGAGCCGGCGTCCTGGCTTTCAAAGGACTCTATAAATGGAGAGTGAATGTCCATTATAGC
>JADFXZ010000280.1 GCA_015233265.1 Nitrospirota bacterium | reverse complement strand
GGGCCAGTGGATAGAGCTTGACAGGGATAAAATGAGTGAAATGCTTGAATTCTGGCAGTCTCACAGCAAGGAAAACCCTGAGATTCACCTCAAGGATATGATAAAAATGGCCTCGGACAAAGAGGATGAAATTGAGTTTGACCACGATGAGGCCATCGCCGGGATGCTCAGCCGGTTATATGAAAAGAATAGTTTAGAGCTTGTGCAGCCGCCCTCAGATTTTAATGGCATGCTGCGCCAGTATCAGATAAGGGGGCTGTCGTGGCTTATGTATCTTGAGGGGCTTGGGCTTAATCCCTGCCTTGCAGATGATATGGGTCTGGGTAAGACAGTGCAGATAATTGCCCTGATGTTAAGACAGCGGCAGTCAACGCAGACTCCAGCTCCAACGCTTTTGATAGCGCCCACCTCGGTGCTTGGCAACTGGGGCAAGGAGGTGCAGAGGTTTGCCCCTCGCCTCAGGGTGTTGATCCACTACGGTGGGGATAGGATAAAGCAGCCAGAGGCATTCAGGGCTGAATGTGAAAAGCTCGATATGGTCATAACGTCCTATTCGCTTCTCAGAAGGGATGAGAAGTTGCTGCGTCAAGTCAGCTGGAAGCGGGTTGTAGTTGATGAGGCGCAAAACATCAAGAACCCGAAATCCGCGCAGACAAAGGCGGTGCTGAAATTGGAGGCACACCACCGCGTGGCGCTCACTGGTACGCCAATCGAAAACCGCCTCTTAGACCTGTGGTCAATATTTAATTATCTTAATCCCGGCTACTTAGGCACCATGAGCCAGTTCAATAAGCAGTTCGAGCTGCCGATTCAAAAGGATAACGACATAGCAAAGTCCAATGTTCTGAGAAAACTGGTAGAGCCATTTATCCTGCGCAGACTCAAGACTGACAAGGAGATTATAAAAGACCTGCCCGACAAGGTGGAGCAGAAGGTCTACTGCAATCTGACCAAAGAGCAGGCGTCTCTCTATGGGGCGGTTGTCAAGGACGTGGAAACCCAGATAGAAGATACCGAGGGCATCAAGCGCAAGGGGCTGATTTTATCAACTCTAATGAAACTCAAGCAGATATGTAACCACCCCCGCCAGTTTCTCAAAGACGACAGCGAGTTTACCAAAGAGCGCTCACACAAACTGAGTCGGCTTTGTGAGATGATACAAGAGGTGATAGAAAGCGGACAAAGCCTTTTAATCTTCAGCCAATTCAGGGAAATCTGCGGCTCCCTTGTCAGTTATATCAGAAAGACCTATCACTACAATACGTATTATATTGCCGGCGACACAAACATGGCAAAGCGGCAACAGCAGATAGAGGAGTTTCAGAGGGAGGAGACGCCGCCGTCGGTCTTTGTGCTGTCTTTGAAGGCGGGCGGTGTTGGCATAACGCTGACAAGAGCCAGCCATGTGTTTCACTTTGACAGGTGGTACAACCCCTCCGTCGAAGACCAGGCAACAGACAGGGCATTTCGAATAGGGCAGACAAAGAATGTCTTTGCCCACAAGTTTGTAACCATCGGAACGCTCGAAGAGAGGATAGACGCCATGATAGAGGACAAGAAGAAAATAGCCTCGTCAATCATAGGTGCAGATGAGTCATGGCTTACGGAGCTTGATAACGAGGCGTTTAAAAAATTAATCGCAATCAGCGGCAGCGCAATGATGGAGGAGGCATAAGTGGCAGGCTTTGGTAAAACATGGTGGGGCAAACGCTTCATAGAGGCACTTGAGACATTTACGGACGACTCAAGGCTTGCACGTGGGCGCGCTTACGCAAGAAACGGCAGGATTCTCAGCTTCCTGATAGAAAACTCCGTGGTAACTGCCACAGTAAGAGGCTCGATTAATCCATATTTTGGTGTACGTAAGGAGCCAAGATATGTGACAACTATTGAAATCGAAAGAATAACTACACAACGGTGGTCAAAAGTTATAGGGGAGATTTCGCAAAAGGCGGGGTTTGTTGCAAAGCTCCTTATGAATGAAATGCCGGATAACATCGAAGACATATTTTCGCGGCACTCACTTGCCCTCTTGCCGCAGAGTGAGGAGGATATTAAAGCCGTGTGCAGCTGCCCTGACTGGGCAAACCCGTGCAAGCACATAGCCGGGGTCTATTATCTCTTAGCGTCGGCGCTCGATAACGATCCATTTCTGATGTTCGAGCTTCGCGGGTTATCAAGGGCAGACCTTCAGGGGCAGCTGCGGCAGTCTCCGCTTGGCCGGGTGTTGTCTGAGGGATTAAATGAAAAGGAAATCGAGCTTGAGGCCGTGGATTCACATTATACTCAGCCAAAGACAGAGGAGTTGAAATGCACATACAGCGAGTTTTGGGGTACTGGAAGGAGACTGCCCCAATTGGCAGAGCCTGTGTCAAGAGCAGTGGTTCCGGCCATATTAATAAAAAAACAGGGAGATTACCCGCCTTTTTGGCACAGGGATAATTCATTTATTGAGGCAATGGAGCTGATATATACCCAAGTCAGGTCAAAGAACAGGAGTTCGCTGTAAATAATTAACACAATATCAGGCAACCCAGATTACTTATGATGTCTACTGGTATGTGAAGCGACATAGTCTCTCAGCACATCGTTAACCATGCTTTAGTGGGAATCTACCTAAACCATATAGGAAGAATCATCCTGAGCTTGTCGAAGGATGTTTCGAATATACTTACTTTTATAAAC
>JADFXZ010000279.1 GCA_015233265.1 Nitrospirota bacterium | reverse complement strand
GCAGCTCAGAAAGATGCAGCCAGATGATGCCGTCTTTTCAGACGAAACTCTCAGGGAGATATTGACCACCCTCGATGAGACGGAAAAGAGATACAACGAGTGCGTTGAGGAGCGCAAAACCAGACTCTATCCGGCAACAAGCTGCGCTTGTTCATGCGGGACGACGGTGGAAGAGACTCATTCGCACGACGAAGGCCACGCGCACGATGAGGGCAGCCGCACGTATGAACCGCATGTTGCCGACGAGCCGCACACGCACGAGGAAATGCACTCACATGACGAGCCGCATGTCCACGAGGAACTGCATATCCACGAAGGGCTGCATACACATGAAGAGCCTGAGGTGTCTGAGGTGTCTGAGGTTCATGACGAGCCGCATACCGATGACGAACCTGATGTGCACGAGGAGATGCACGCTCACGACGAAGCTCATTCACACGAAGAGACGCACGGCGGGCAGGAGACAACGCCAGAGGCATCTGAGACAACAGAATAGTTCACACGCTTAACAGCGAGTGTTATATAAAGGAGGTATGAAGCTATGTCAAAGATATTGGCGGGAGTGTTTTTAGGGGTATTTGTAAGCGCACTGTTTTACGAGATATTTCAAAGGCAGGAGCCTGAGATGGCAAGTAGGTTTGCGGCAAAGATTAAGGAGAAATTCAACGGCATGATGGAGCCTGATAATGAGATCCCCAACAATGAGGCTATGAGCTGAGCTATGAGCTACCTCTGGCGGTACATAAATTACCTGATAATCGTGCTGATAATCGGCACGGCTGGCTATTTGCTGATCTTCAATCCGGCCAAGCTCTTAAAGCGCGACGGGCGCGAAGAGGGGTTGATTAAGTCAGTACGTCAAAACGCGCAGTCCCCGGAGATAGTCGCATGGCAGCAGCAACAGGGCAATAACGCTAATCCTAATAATCCGGCTGACCAGGCCAAAGCCCCCGCTGCGCCCGCAGACCCGTATGCGCAGTTTTATGACAAGGCCGCGCCGCAATCTCAACCTGGTGTTCAACCAGTTCAACCCGGCACAACTGACACGCAGGGCACCTACGCCCCGCAGCTTGATACAAATCCTGCTAACTCCGCCCCTGCAATCTCACCACTAGAGTTGGTGCTTCAGGAAGGACACTGGATTGGCCTTGAGACAATCCCACTAACTCCCGCAATCGCGGCGGCAAACGGCATACCGGCCAGCGTTAAGGGCGTGCTCATCGATGAGGTCACACTTGTTGCGGCAAATTCAGGGATTTTAGCAGGGGATGTCCTGTTGGCAGTCAACGATGCCGTGGTAACAGATTTAATAACGTTCAGGGAGGCCACAAGGCCGACTGCTAATGCAAAACAGGCATTTGTGACTGTTTATAGATCAGGGGTGCAGAAGAAAATCGCTGTTGAGTCAGCCGATGTACTAGGGATAGCGCAGATGGAGGCCGCCCCTATGATACTTCCCACTGACACCGCTCCGCACGGCTACTATGGTCCGTGCACTAAGTGCCATGCAATTTCTACTACGGTTAAAAACACCGGGCAGCTTGCTAAAGACGCAGGCGATGTATTAACAGTCGTACCACCGCCAATAAAGTGGGGGGCAGTTGCACCTCACAGGGATAGAGGGTCATGCACAAACTGTCACAAGATAATCTGACCTACGCGCAGTGCGTCAGCTGTGAGAGGAAGTCGGGCGGCATAGCCGTTGCCTCTAATCTTTTGCTTGCGCTGTTTAAGCTGGTCATCGGCATAATAAGTGGAAGCAAGGCCGTAATAGCTGATTCCTTGTATTCGTTCAAGGATTTTATGACCTCTCTGGTAATGGTAATAGGGGTAAAGATATCCAGCAAACCCGCTGACGACGACCACCACTACGGCCACGGCAAGATAGAGTTTGTTGCAATATTCCTGATAAGTCTGCTGATAATAGTTGGCACGTTGTTCCTTTTTATACATTCGGTAAAGGACGTGTGGCTGGCGTATCACGGTCAGGTCAACCCTCCAAAATTCATTGCCTTTTGGGCTGCTGTAGTATCGATTATCGCCAACTTTAAGCTGTCGTCGTATCTACACTGTGTGGGGCAGCGCCGCGGCAGTCCGGCGATTTTAGCCAACGCTAAGCACAACCACTCGGACGCCATATCCTCTGCAATGGTGGCGGGGGCAATTTTGCTGACCAGATTCGGGTTTTATTTTGCTGACCCGCTGGTAGCCGTTATCGAGACACTTGACCTTATAAGGCTTAGTTTTACGATGCTCAACGATTCGTTAAAAGGGATAATGGACTCCTCCATAAGTCCGTCTATCATGCGGCAGATGACGCACTTTGCCGGGCTTGTCCCGGGGGTAAAGCGTGTAGCCTCGCTAAACGCAAGAAAAGTAGGCCAGGGCATATGGGTGGAGATAGTGATAAAGGTTGACCACAAGCAGTCGCTTGACAACGGTTATCTGATTGGCCGCCACGTCGAGGAGACACTAATGAAACGTGTTGATAATATAGTTGGCATTAATCTGGCCATAGAGCCATATATACCGTGACAAATTACGATAGGATAAAAGGTTACTGATTCAATGGATGATAAATTTAAAAATATCGATTGGTTTGATAAGCTCCTGACCGTATCCGGGACGTATCTGCCCACAATAAGGCGTGAAATCAAAGAGATGGTAAACGAATATGACCTCAGAC
>JADFXZ010000278.1 GCA_015233265.1 Nitrospirota bacterium | reverse complement strand
ATTTTGGTCCTATACTAAGCAATCTCCCTCCGCCTGCGATAGATGACTGCATGGACAAATAACGGAATTTTCTCCAGAAACAGGCGGCTGTTAATCCGTCTGTGCAGCGGCCAATAATCGACAAGTAAAAGTGCCACAGGCAGCATAATCGCTATGGGCTTAGACAACAAGGAGGCAATAAAACAAAGTAAAACCGGTAAGTACCTAAGCACTGAGGGCGTCTTTACGTATCGGGCATAAAATAACATCGCACTAAGCCAGAAAAAAGCGCTCAATAGCCCCTTTCTCTCAGATACCCACGCGGCAGTCTCCACGTGAATGGGAGCAACGGCAAATAACGCCGCAACAAAGGCGCTCACCCACGGCTGCCCCAGCATCAGATTAAGCACAATAAACACGAAGACCGTGTTGGCTGCGTGAATGAGGATATTCGTTACGTGATGGCCAGCGGGTCTGAGGCCATAGAGCGTTATATCAAGCATGTGGGAAAGCCACGTAAGGGGCTGGCGGTTGCCGGTATAGGCGGTTGAAAGCGCCCACATGACACCCTTTTTTGTCAGCCCATCGCGCACATAGGGGTTATCTGTAACGTAGAGATTGTCGTCATAGTTTACAAAATTAAACGTCCTCACCTGTGAAAACACTGATAGTGTCATGACAACTAACGCCACTGATATTACAATCGGCCTGGCCATCACTATAAATCTGGCTGCAACTGCGGATTAAGCTCCAGATAGCCCTTAATCTCCTTTATGAAGTCATCGCCGTAGCGCTCTATCTTAGTCTGACCAACACCGGCAATGTTCCACAGCCGCTCCACAGAGGTGGGATAGTACCTGCACATCTCATGGAGGGTGCGGTCAGAAAACACAATAAACGGGGCAACCCCCTGTTCATCGGCAAGCCGTCGGCGCACAGCGCGCAGACGTTCAAACAGCCTCTGGTCGAAGGTTTCAAATTGGCTGCCCGCCTCGGTACGCGATACCTTTTTTATCACATCTGCCCTGATTTCGGGGCGCATGTTTGCCATAACCTGCTGTTTGCCAAATAGCACCGAATTGCCGTGGTGCGTAAGTCTGATAACAGGATATTTTTCCCCTTCCTGGACAAGGAGTTCCTGTACAAGCAGCTCATCGAAGATTGCCCGCCAGTGGTCATTTGTCTTGTGCTTTCCTGCGCCAAAGGTCTTAATCTTATCGTGTTGCAGTTGTACCGCGCGTTTAGTGGCCTTGCCAAGTACGACATCTATGACGTGCAGGCGGCCAAAGCGCTGGCCTGTTCTCGATATGGCTGACATGACAATCTGTGCGTCCTCGGTAATATCCCGCTGTTCATAGGCGCCTACGCATACATCGCATGTGCCGCAGTTTTGCGGTTCATACTTTTGTCCTAAGTACTCAAGCAGCTGCCTCCTCCTGCAGATGTTTACAGCGGCATAGCGAATCATCCTTGCAAGTTTTGCCTCCGCGGTCGAGCGCTCTTTCTCATCTTCGAGCTTATCGATAAAATACCTGATTTTAAACGCGTCACCAGCAGAGTAATAAAGCACGCACTCAGATGGGTCACCGTCGCGCCCTGCCCTGCCTGTCTCCTGATAGTAGCCCTCGATATTCTTTGGCAGGTCGGCGTGTATTACAAATCTCACGTTTGATTTATCTATCCCCATGCCGAAGGCTATGGTGGCTACTATGACACCGGCCTCGTCCTTACTGAAGGCATTTTGGTTTTGGGTTCTCTCCTGCGCTGATAGCCCTGCATGATGGGGCAAGGCGCGAATACCGTGTTTTGTCAGGAAATTCGACAGTGTAACAGTAGAGTCACGTGTCGCCCTATATATGATGCCAGGGGCGTTGTCATGTTCTTTGATAAATTTTAACACCTGTTTCTCTACGTCAATCTTCTTCTCCACGCGATAGAACAAGTTCTTTCTATCAAACGACGCGCGCACTACAAAGGGGTTGCGCAGTGCCAGTTTTCTTATTATATCCTCCTGTACGGCAGCGGTGGCGGTTGCCGTGAAGGCCGCAATAGGAATATCCCTGAAATTGGCGGCAATTGAAGACAGGCTCAAATAGTCCGGCCTGAAATCATGCCCCCACTCAGATATACAGTGTGCCTCGTCAATAGCAAACAGGGCTATAGGCACGGCGCGCAGGGTTTCAAAAAAATGAGCCATCGCAAACCTCTCCGGCGCAATGTACAAAAGCTCCAGGTTGTGGGCGTGAATCATCCTGTAGATGGCATATACCTCATCCACTGAAAGAGAGCTGTTGAGATAGGCCGCCGAGAAACCATTGTCCCGGGCAGCGTCCACCTGATCTTCATCAGTGAAATCAACGGGCTTATGACAACCACCGTGCCTTTGAGCACCTTTGAGGGCAGCTGATAACACAGCGATTTCCCCCCGCCAGTGGGCATCACAGCAAAGACATCCTTCTTTTGAAGGATATTCTTTATGATAGCCTCCTGGTTTTCACGAAAATCATGAAATCCAAAATGCTCTCTTAGCGCGTTTCTCACGCTGCTTGCCTTTTACAACTCATAACTCTACCAAAATATTATCAATAAGCCTCGTCGTGCCTAATTTCAGCGCCACTGCGATTAATACACTGCGGGGCGGCCCACCGCCCACTCTGTCATCACCATCTATCTCATCAAGTGTATCGGGGTCATAGGCAGAGGCATATTGAATCTCAGT
>JADFXZ010000277.1 GCA_015233265.1 Nitrospirota bacterium | reverse complement strand
AAAGGGGGGGCTGGCTGCTTTTCTATTGTGACACAGTCTGCAAGCCGGAATGACGGATTAAGGATAAATTCATTATTCCTTGGTGAGAAATTGTAGTTCAAAAATGTCGTGGAGAGAGAACTTTGGCAGACTATTCTTTCCAGTTTCTTATCGCTTCCATAGCCTCGTCTACAGTATCAAACGTCAGGTCGTCGGGGTTAGCAATGATATCCAGTGTCTCTTCAACAAACGCCTTATGTTTACGCTCCTTTTCAGCAAGGTATGCTATATAATCGGCGGCCTCCTTCACGCGCTGCGGGGAAAGCCTCTGCAATATCTCACTGATTCGCTCTATGTCCGTGTTTCTTACCTCAGCCTCTATAATCGTCTCGCTCATATGGGTAGTATAACACATGGTTGATTTAAAAGAAATAGTAAACCACAGTTCTACCGGCTATTGCCACTTTCCTCCTAATGATACGAATGAGCCGCTTCCCGCGTAGTAATACATCTTTCCATCTGTCCACGCTATTATTGCAGAGCCACTCATAAACCATTGGCTGTATGATGTGCCGCTTGATGTTGTGCCTCCAATTATATTGCCATATGCCATGCCCAGAGAATAGGTGTATAAAGAGGAATAATAATTTATCATCTTGCTTGCCTTGTCATACGCTGTAGACGTATTCCATGCAGTGCCCAAAGACACCCATGAACCACCGGAATAATAATATAAGTACCCATCAGTCCACGCGAGGATACCTGTACCATTGACAAACACCTGGACATAGTAAGCGCCGTTGGCTGTTGAAGTTTTAACGATACCCCCGGATGGTGTGCCATAGTAAGACACATTCTGGGTATATGCGGTGTTAATCGCCTGCGTTGCCTTGTCATCTGTGCTGAGTGTTTTCCATGGCATATCGAACGAGTATGTGTTACCGCCATAAATATAATACATATAACCATCCGCCCAAGCCACTATTGCCGAGCCATTGGTAAACCACTCTACGTAGTATGCGCCGGTTGTTGTTGAGCCAGATGTTATGCCGCCTGATGGGCTGCCAAAGAGTGATGCGTACTGATTATAGAACGAGGTAATGCCCGCGCTTGCCTTGTCAAAATCGCTTTGACTGCGCCATGTTATACCCATAGAGACCCACCAGCCAGTGCCTGAATAGTAATATAAATAGCCATCTGTCCACGCTAAGATACCCTTTCCATTACTAAACCAATCTACATAGTATACGCCGGACGTATCTGTTCCTATTGTTACACTACCAGAGGCGCTGCCAAAGATCACAGGATATTGAGCGACCACAGCGCTTATGGCTGATTGGGCGCTTACATAGTCGGTTGATTGTGACAGCACTGCGGCTACGGATTTATCCGATGACATTGTAACGATGCATTGAAAAGCGTTTCTGCTATCGCAACCTGACCAGTCTATGAGGCTAAACCCGGCGTTTGGAGTTGCCGTAATCGTTACGGCTGTGCCGGTGACATATGAGTACGAACAGGTAGTGCCACAGCTTATTCCCGCGGGGCTGCTCATTATCAAAGCCGTACCAGCTCCAACGGTCTTTACCGTTAGCGTATTTGTTGATTTAAACACCGCCGACACAGATTTATCAGACGACATTGCAATAGTACATTCAGAGCCGCTTGTGCTATCACAGCCGCTCCAGCTTGAAAAGGTATATCCGGTATTTGGAGTTGCGGTAAGCGTTACCGAGGCACCGGCGGCATATGGAGTTGAACATGCAGAGCCGCAGCTTATCCCAGAAGGTGAACTTGTGATAGTTCCATTGCCGGAGTTGTTTACGGTCAATGTGTATGTTAATCCAAAGGCGGCAGTCACAGTTTTATTCCCTGCCATCGCAACTGTGCATTGAGCGCCGCTTGAGCTGTCACACCCTGTCCATGAGTAACCATACCCAGTGTCCGCAGCTGCAGTAAGCACTACGGACGTGCCGGCTGTGTAGGTGGCAGAGCATGTAGAGCCACAACTTATCCCAGCCGGGGAGCTTGTCACAGTGCCTGTGCCGCTTCCAGCTTTGGCGAGCGTCAGGGTATATGAAGGCGTTGGTGGCAGCATCCATTGGGATGCCCCTATCTGCATTGGAGAAAGGCGCTGTTGTGTGGTGTTGTCTCCTAATTGGCCCAGATTATCACTGCCCCAAGCCCAAAGAGACCCGTCGCTTGTAATTCCAAAACTGGAATTTACTCCACCGGATACTTGTGACCAATTTACAGACGCCCCTATCTGCACTGGGAAATAGCGTGGAGTTGTAGTGCCGTCTCCAAGTTGACCATAAATATTATTGCCCCAGCCCCAAAGAGTCCCGTCACTTTTAATTGCTAAGACGAAACTATCGCCTGCTGATACTGCAAGCCATGAAGATTTCCCTATCTGAGCAGGAGCGCTATGGCTGATACTAGTGCCGTCTCCTAATTGACCATAACTATTATTTCCCCAGCCCCAAAGAGTCCCATCACTTTTGATTCCAATAGTGAAACTACTACCTTCAGATACTGCAAGCCACGAAGACGACCCAATTTGAACAGGCGAGCTATGGCTGGTGGTAGTGCCATCTCCCAGTTGACCGGCATCATTGAGTCCCCAGGCCCAAAGCGTCCCGTCAGTTTTAATTCCTAAAGTAGAAGGACTTCCAGCAACAGAAACGGATACTTGTGACCAGGTAGATGATCCTATCTGGACAG
>JADFXZ010000276.1:2080-2715 GCA_015233265.1 Nitrospirota bacterium | reverse complement strand
TCTGAAGGTCTTTTTGAGTTCGTTTATCAGGTATTTATCGCCGCGTGAGAAATCTATTATAGGTTTATACAGGTGCATCTGCTTAAAGGCCGCCTTTGACAGGTATGGTATGGTCTGTGTGTAAGGGCAGGGCGAGCCTTTTGTGAAATCCTCATCTGGGGAGCTTATATTGATAAATGACGGCAAAAACACATGATTTATCCCCTGTTCAAGCAGCCATTTCACATGCCCATGGGCAACCTTCACAGGGAAACATGACTCAGAGAGCACTGTCTCAACGCCAAGATTTACCACCTGCCTGTTCGTCTTTGGAGATACTACCACGCCAAACCCCAGACCCTTTAAAAGCGTAGTCCAAAAGGGCAGAAATTCGTGAAACAGGAATATATACGGCAGTCCCAACACGGGCAGCCCCTTGCCGTTTGTCGGAGGCAGCGCCGCGGGGTCATAGCCCTTCCACAGCAGGGATTCTCTGAATACGAATAAGTCCTCCATATCGGGCTTTTCTTTTATATCGTATTTTTCACACCGCCCGCCGTAGAAGAGCTTCCTCTTTTCACCCTCTATAGAGTCTCGGTTTATCTCACCGACGTTAGAACAGCTCTTACACTCAAATGAAGAGACCGTGTAAGGGC
>JADFXZ010000276.1:0-2037 GCA_015233265.1 Nitrospirota bacterium | reverse complement strand
CCTTAAAGGCCGAAGGGCTGCCGTCAGATTTAGCCGCTTTGGCAATTAGCGCCATCCCTATTGCCCCTGTTACGTCGTGGTTGGGGGGGACGGTTATTGTCTGGCCAGTGAACTTCTCAAAGGCCGCCACAACCGCCTTGTTATGGGCCGTTCCGCCCTGAAAGAATATCTTATCGCCAATCCTCTTACCGGCAACTACCCTGTTTATATAGTTTTCAACGATGGAATATGACAGCCCGGCAAGCAAGTCATTCTTCTGTGAGCCGCGCTGGATATTGGCCATCAGGGAGTTTTCCATAAACACCGTACAGCGTTCGCCAAGATTACAGGGCTGGGTCGAGGAGAATGACTCGCTGGCAAACTCCTCTTTTATCGAGATGCTGAGTTTATCCGCCTGCTCTTCTAAGAACGAGCCGGTGCCGGCTGCGCACGCCTTGTTCATCTCGAAATCCGTGATAACGCCGTCTTCTATAGATATGTACTTGGAGTCCTGGCCACCTATCTCAAAGATCGTATCGACTGAGCCGTCAATGGAAATGGCGGCGGTGGCCTGGGCCGTGATCTCGTTTTTCACTATGTCAGCCCCTATGAAGTCCGCTATCATGTATCTGCCGGAGCCGGTTGTCCCTATGCCGGCAATCTCGACATGCCCGGCAATCTCTTTTTCTATCTCCACAAGGCCCTGCATGACAGCCTCGATTGGCCGCCCGGCGATAAATACCTGATAAACGAACTCAAAAAGACCTTCAGAGGATTTTCGATATCGGCTGGGGCAATAGAGGAGGCAATACGTGAGGCAAAAAATTCCCAGGAGGAGTTTTATATAGATATGCAAGAACGCGGCGCTGAGATACTCTCAGGGCTTGCCGACAAGACCATAGTCATCATAGGCAGACCGTACAACTCTTTCGATAGCGGCGTAAACCTCCAGATACCAAAGAAACTGGCATCTCTTAACGTCCTGTCCATTCCAATGGACATGCTGCCGCTGGCACGAGTGGACATATCTGACCGCTGGCGGCAGATGTACTGGCGAAGCGGGCAGCGCATTATTAAGGCGGCACGCCTTATCAAGGACAACCCGTATCTGTATCCCATATATATCGGGAATTTTAACTGCGGGCCGGACTCCTTTATCCTGAAATATTTTAAAGATGAACTTGGCGACAAGCCATTTTTACATCTTGAGATAGACGAACACAGCGCTGACGCCGGTGCGGTAACGCGCTGTGAGGCGTTTTTAGACAGCATAGAGCACAGAAAGGCGCGCCCGTCAAAACCCGTCAAGTCGCTGGTAAGGCCCATAATGCGGCCATCGAAGGACAATGTGATATATATACCGCGCATGTCCGACCATGCGTATGCGATTGCCGGGGCGTTTGAGTATTCGGGAATAGCCTCAGAGGTGCTGCCGCCAAGCGACTCTGAGTCCATCGCACTGGGCAGAAAGCATGTCTCTGGGAAGGAGTGCTACCCGTGTGCCGTTACAACAGGCGACATGCTGAGAAAGGTATTGTCCGGCGGGTTTGACACTGAGCACTCAGCATTTTTCATGCCCTCGGGGACTGGGCCATGCCGCTTCGGGCAGTATAACGTATTTCAGCGGCTGCTTCTCGATAACATTGGCCTTAAAGACGTCCAACTATTTTCGCCCGTTCAGGATTCGACGTTTTACGAGGACTTGGGGATAGCAGGCAGGGATTTCATCACCCGCACATGGAAGGGGATAGTCGCGATTGAGCTTCTGACGAAGTGTATGCACGAAACACGTCCATATGAAACGGAAAAAGGCGGCACGAAGGCGGTTTATGACAAGTACCTGATGGAAGTTTATGACTCGATACGGTGCGACAAGCGTCCGCTGCGTGCGATTTTAAAAGCGGCGCGAGAGGCATTTGAGGCGATACCGGTTGACCGCACACAAAAGAGGCCGGCCATAGGTGTAGTGGGGGAGATATTTGTCAGGTCGAATAAGTTTTCCAATGAGGACATTGTGCAGCACCCGATGAGTAAGACTGACAAGTATAGCGATATTAA
>JADFXZ010000098.1 GCA_015233265.1 Nitrospirota bacterium | reverse complement strand
ACTTACAACTACTGGCACAGGTGAATAGTTTTCTGGCCGCCTTGATACTGCTGACATCATTTGCTATGTTGTCACAGAGGAAGATAAATAGTCTGGTTACTTTATTTGCGTGGCAGGGGTTGTTTCTTTCAATCAATACCGCTGTTGTTGGCTTTGTGGCTGGTAAATACCACCTGTATATATCCTCAGTATTAACGCTCTCTATAAAGGTAATTCTCTTGCCGTATATATTGCATGTACTTGTGGTGCGCCTGAAAATAAAAAAAGAAATGGAGACAATAGTCAATATCCCCACAACGATGTTGATAGGGATTGCCCTTGTTATTTTTTCTTATCATCTTACGGCTCCTGTGCGGCAGATGTCCACCCTTGTGACGCGCTCGATTCTTGCCGTTGCCCTTGCAACCGTGCTGATAGGTCTATTGATGATGATTACAAGAAAACATGCCGTTACGCAGATAATTGGATTTCTTGCGATGGAAAATGGACTTTTTTTTGCCGCAACCAGCGCAACATACGGTATGCCGCTTGTCGTGGAGCTGGGGGTTGCCCTGGACGTTTTAATTGCCGCATTCATCTTCGGAATATTTTTCTTTCAGATAAGCACCACATTTGACAGCCTCAGTGTGGAGCAGATGGAGAGTCTGAGGGAGGACAATTGACCACTGAGCAGCGCAAATCATGACGATACTTATTTTGCTTATAACCCCATTTATAGCGGCATTAGTGCTGGCCTTTATTGGGGATAGGAGGCTTGCGCCCGTTATAAATATTTTTTGTTCATTTCTGACATTTATGGTCTCAGTTGCCCTTGCCATCGAGGTATACAACTGCGGAGCAATTACAGCAGGTGGGAAGTTCTTCTTTGTCGATGCCTTCAGCGTATATCTTTCTGTGCTTACCGCCTTTGTCTCTATGACAACAGCTGTTTTTAGCCGCGGTTATATGCAAAGAGAAAGGGAACACGGAAGGGTTGGGAAAGTGCGTATGCGATTTTACCACGCGATGTTTCAGATGTTTATTTTTGCCATGCTGCTGAGTCTCCTGAGCAATAATATAGGGGTGTTGTGGATTTCGATGGAACTAGCAACCCTATCAACAGTGCTTCTTGTCTCACTCTATCGTACGCCAAATGCTATCGAGGCCGCGTGGAAGTATTTTATTCTCTGTGGTGTCGGCATTGCTCAGGCGCTTTTTGGCACGGTCTTACTATACTTTGCGGCGGAGAAGGTTATGGGAGAAGGTGCAGAGGCGCTTCTTTGGACAAACCTTATTGCTGTCAGCGGCAAACTTGAGCCGACTGGGCTGTCTCTTGCATTTGTTTTTTTGGTCGTGGGATATGGCACAAAAGTTGGTCTTGTTCCCTTGCACAATTGGCTTCCAGATGCCCACAGCGAGGGGCCTACACCAATATCCGCCGTGCTTTCGGGGCTGTTATTAAATGTCGCCCTTTATGCCCTCGTCAGATGTAAGGTGCTTGTAGATGGTTCGACTCATACACATTATGCCGGAGATATTATGATGGGCTTTGGGATTGTCTCCATCGTGGTTGCCGCTTTTTCCATATTAAGACAGAAGGATATTAAGCGCATGTTTTCATATTCCTCAGTCGAGCATATGGGCATTGCAACCTTTGCCTTTGGTCTTGGCGGGGCCACTGCCACTTTTGGCGCACTTTTACACATGCTGATGCACAGTCTCACAAAGTCTTCCATCTTTTTTACAGTAGGCCACGCCTGTCAGATGCACCAGAGTCAGGAAATTGCAAAGATAAAAGGATTATTTAAGAGTAACCCATTTGTTGGGTGGACGCTGATTTTGGGTGCAATGGCAATTGCCGGTATGCCGCCTTTTGGTGTTTTCACAAGCGAATTCCTTATATTGACGGCCGCAATTAAGCATGTCCCGCTCTTGGTACCATTAATACTTATCGGACTGAGTGTTGCCTTTGCGGGACTTCTCAGAAAAGTTCAATATATGGTCTCAGGGGACATCTCCTCATACTCTAAACCAGTTGAGGCTGCCCGCACGCCCGTGACGCTTCACATGGCATTGGTGCTTGCCTTAGCGTTTTATATGCCGAATTTTCTTAATAAATGGTTTCATGCGGCTGTGGAGTTATTAAAATGAAGAGATTAGAGGATACCCTTGTGGCTGTCTTTGGCAGTGACGCCACACGGGATGAAAACATAAATCCAGTTACGTGTTGTGTCCCCGCACAGAGATTTGCGGAGGCTGCCGGAATTCTAAAGGAATCCTCCGCGTTTCTTTGTGCACAGTGGACTACTGACGATACATTAGCAGACTCCCACGGGGGGTTTAGCGTTTACGCCTGCTTTAGGGAAGGCGCTCAATACCTCATAGTAAAATCAGCATTGTCTCATGATAACCCCGCGTTTCCAAGCCTTACGAAACACTATTTGCCTGCCTATAGGTTTGAGCGCCAAATCTGGAGTCTTATGGGCGTAACCCCTGTAGGGCATCCTGACAGCAGGCCCTGGATAAAATTCGAAGACTGGCGCAAGGACGCCTGGCCGCTGAGAAAATCCTTTGACGCGGCAAAGCCAATGCCGCGTGTTGCGGGGCAGTACTTATGGCTGCGGGCAGAAGGGGAGGGTGTCTATGAGATTCCGGTCGGTCCTGTCCATGCTGGAATCATAGAGCCCGGGCACTTTAGATTTCAAGCGGTGGGGGAGACTATCCTTAACCTTGAAGAGCGCTTGGGCTACGTACATAAGGGGATTGAAAAGAGGTTTGAATCAATGTCATGGCTGTCGGCGGTTAAGTTGGCCGGACGTGTATCGGGCGATACGACTGTGGCTCACTCTATGGCCTACTCTATGGCCCTGGAATCAATGACTTTCTGCCATGTGCCGCAGAGGGCACAATGGCTGAGGGCGCTTTTTCTTGAGAGGGAACGTATTGCCAATCACCTTGGAGACATTGGTGCGATTTGTAACGACGCGGCCTTTTCCTTCATGTTATATCAGTGTTCGCGCCTTAAAGAGATCATGCTGGCCACTAACCATAAACTCTTTGGACACAGGTTTATCATGGACAGGGTTGTCCCGGGAGGAGTGACCGTGGACATAGATGATAACGCAAAAAATGAAATCCGTTCGGAGCTGGATTTTATAGAGAAGAATTTCGACAAGCTGGTTGCCATCTATGAAGAAAGCTCATCTCTCGAGGACAGAGTACGCAACACCGGTATTCTAAGCCCTGAGCTTGCAAGGCAGTTGTGCACTGTGGGGGTAGTTGCCCGTGGCAGCGGCCTAAGCGTGGATTGCAGGGTAGACAATCCCTGTCCACCCTATGATTCACTTGCTGTGGAAGCCGCAGCGCTTACCTCCGGAGATGTTCACGCAAGGGTGTGGGTGAGGGTAGTTGAAATACGCTCGTCCATACGGCTCATCCGCGATATTCTTAATGCAATACCTGCCTCAGGCATAGCTGGGCAGTGCAATGGCGTATCACCTGATTCAACTGGTTTTGCCGCTGTTGAGGGTTGGCGCGGCGAGATAATCTACTGGCTGCATGCCGGTCATAAAGGTGAAATAAACAGATGCATGATCAGAGACCCCTCCAGCGTAAACTGGTTAGCGCTTGAGTATGCGATAAAGGGCAACATTGTCCCTGACTTCCCGCTTTGTAACAAGAGCTTTAATCAGTCATATTCGGGGCATGACCTATGATTAGAATCCTGCGGCAGATATTTCGTACCGGCATAGTCACTGACCGTACCTCTCATATTGACGACCCTCGAATCAAGGTAGTGGGAATCAACTTAGATGCCTCCTCAAAGAAATGTCTCAGAAGGAGCATGACGGTCAGGCAGGTGGACGCCGGTTCGTGCAATGGATGTGAACTTGAGATTCACGCCATGAATAATCCTGTTTACGATTGTGAGCGATTGGGGATACACTTTAGCGCCTCACCACGGTTTGCCGATGTCTTACTTGTCACAGGGCCGGCTGCTATAAATATGGAGATAGCCCTGAGACGGACATATGATGCCGTACCGGCACCCAAAATAGTGATTGCGGTTGGGGATTGTGCTTGTAACGGAGGGATATTTGGAGAGACTTATGCTTCATTAGGAGGTATCGATAAGGTTATACCTGTAAATGTCTACATACCTGGCTGTCCACCAACGCCTTCAGATATTTTCAATGGATTTTATAAGATATTTCTCTGACGCTTGTCTTGCATTGTGATATGCTAAGATTAGGACATTTCTACTTTGCTGTGACATTCAGCTTGTTGGCACAAGACAAAACGTATTATGTTATGTTAGAGTATTGATTAGTGATGACTGGGATGGACGGCTGTGGCTAAGATTGATTTTACACATAAGAGAATACTGATTATCGACGATTTTTCTGAGTACAGGCGCTCGGTTAGAAAGATGTTCCAGGCCTTGGGCGCTAACGATATCGACGACACCGGCAGCGGTGACGAGGCTGTAGAGAAGATCGCAGGTAAGCCCTATGACATAATCTTGTGTGATTATAATCTTGGGGCTGGCAAACGCGATGGTCAGCAAATCCTCGAAGAGATTAAACACAGAAACCTCCTTCGCTATTCGACATGCTTTCTGATGGTAACGGCTGAAAACACTATGATGATGGTCATGGGCGCTATGGAATATAAGCCCGATGACTATCTGACGAAACCATTTACGAAAAATGCCTTATTAAATCGTCTTGAGATACTGTTAAACAGAAAGAGTGATTTTGAAAGCGTAGAAAAGGCCATTCACCGGCAGGATTACATTGCCGCTTTGCAGGCATGTAACGAACGCATCGAGCAAAAGCCTAAAAACATGTATGAATTCATGCGTATAAAGGCTGATTTATCTGTAACCCTGGGCAATTATGCTGACGCCGAACAGATTTATGACTCAATCATCGCCATAAGAAGGGTGCCGTGGGCATTGTTAGGGCTTGGCAAGGTATGTTTCTATACGGAGCGGTATTTTGAGGCGCGCGACATCTTTCAGGAATTGGTCGACGAGCATAGGTCGCTCATGGAGGCATATGACTGGCTTGCAAAGACCCTCGATGAGCTGGGGGAGACTAAAGAGGCTCAACGCATCTTAACGAGGGCTGTTGAGGTATCCCCAAAGGCTATTCTCAGGCAAAAGGCCCTCGCCGCTGTGGCCATTAAAAATAAGGATTTAAACACAGCAGAAAAATCATTCAGAAACGCCGTAGATATGGGCAAGTTGTCGTGCTTCAGAGAGGCCGGCGATTATACAGGGCTTGCTAAGGTGCTGATTGAAAAGAAATCACCTGGTAAGGCATTAGAACTGCTCGAGGAATCTAAGAAACTCTTTGAAGGTGAGCCAGAGGCGGCGCTAGCGGCAGTTGTCGTTGCAGGACTTGCCTATAAGACCATGGGTGATGAGGATGGCCTTAAAAAGACGCTTGCTGAGTCAGCGGCGCTGTTTGATTCGGTGAGGAATTACCTGTCGCCTGAGGCGTCTCTGGATATGGCAAACTCATTTTTTGCGCTTGGGGAAAAAGAAAAGGCGGGTAAGATAATGCAGGACGTGGTTAAAAATAACCACGACAACGAAAAATTACTTAAAAAGGCTCAGGCTGTCTTCGACGAGGCCGATATGGCTGACGAAGGGGCGCGTGTGATTGCCGAGACTCAGCGAAAGGTTATCTCAACTAATAACGAGGGTGTAGCGCTAGTCAGCAGCGGCAAGCTGCAGGAGGCTATCGAATACTTCGAGAAAGCTGCTTCCGGTGCCCCGGAAAATAAGGTCATAAACGCAAACGCCGCACAGGCCATTCTGATGTACATGCAAAAAGGCGGCACAAGCGACAAACTCATTCACAAGGTTAAACAGTATCTCGAGAGGGTAAGAAAGGTTGACCCGTCCTATGATAAATTCCATGCCCTTATAGAACTATTTCAAACAGTGGTAAAATGACGGCAATTAAGCGAGGCTGATTAATTATGGAACCGAATATCAGAGAAGGCAAGCTGGATTTCTCAGTAGTGCTGGCATCTAGCGTACACGATATGAAAAACTCACTGGGCGTCCTGATAAACCACCTCGATGAGGCGGTGGATACTTTCGTTGAGGCAAATCACTCATCGGGCAAGCTCCTGTCCCAGCTCCAGTATGAGGCCAAACGCGTTAATAACAATCTCATTCAGCTGCTTTCGCTCTACAGGCTTGAAAACGCGCTCTACTCACTAAATATCTCCCATACCCTGCTCTATGACTTAATAGACGAGATCGTCTGCCAAAACATGTCACTGATGGATTACAAGGGAATAAGCATCGAGATTGACTGCCCCGATGATCTGTACTGGTTCTTAGACAAGGAACTAATTACCAGTCCGCAGCTGCCACATACTACGCGCTTACCGCCCGCGTCTCTGATGACATTTGAGGATATCTGATGACCTCTGATTGGTATGACTGAGGCGGGGTATCTCCGTATCTCAAGGAGCGCTCCACAGCTGCCGCACTTGTTGTCTTGAACGTCGAAGGATATGACGTTGTCTGTCATGCACTTTGAACACAGGGTATGATAGTTATTATCAAGGCCATATCTCAGGCAGTATTTGTCTATGTTTAGATCCATTTTATCTCCATTTTATCTTTGATAGGGGCATATGTAGTGAGCGTTATTAGTCATATTCAAGGATTATCTGAATATCCCTCATCAGTTTAGGCAGACGATTCTTAATTATATCCCAAAGCAGTTGGTTGTCAATTCCAAAATACTCATGGGCAAGCACATTTCTAATGTACCGCTGAATCTTCTGCGCAACAGTCAGGATAACTTCAAGGTAAAGCCTATAGCCTCTAGGCATAGGTTACCTCACCAAGTATGACATCCCTCATTTGTGGACGAATGGCATTCATCGTTACCAAGTCTACCTCTTTAGCGAATAAGTCTTCGAGATAAAATTTTAGTTCGGCGTAGTTGTCAAATGTAACATATCCATCTTCAAATTCAACAAGGACATCGACATCACTCTCTGCTTTTGCCTGTCCACAGGCAAAGGAACCAAACACTCCTATAGTTTTGAGGTAGAATTGGCTCTTTATCACTTTATCGTGACTCTTCAATATCTCGATGACGTTCATGGGGAACTTACACTATCCCCTTTTTTAGAATATCGTGGATGTGAATGATGCCCTTTACTGTGTCATTAACATCAGGGACGACCAGCGATGTGATTGAGTGTTTTTCCATGATGGCAAGGGCAGCTGCCGCAAGCTCATCCTCTGATATTGTGCGGGGATTTATTGTCATTATCGTGGAGACTTCTTTTGAATAGAGGTCTTTTCCCCATGTTTGCAGGCCCCTTCGTAAATCCCCGTCGGTTACTATGCCAAGCAGGCGTTTTTCTGAGTCTTTAACAAGGGCAAGCCCCAGTCGCTTTGTTGAGATTTCTATTACCGCGTCCATCAGCTTGGTCTGCGAGCTCACGTATGGCAGTGCTTCGCCCGTGATCATCACGTCCTTTACCTTTATTAAAAGACGTCTGCCCAGGCTTCCATCCGGGTGTAAACACGCAAAGTCATCCTGCTTAAACCCTCGTTTCTTTATCAGCACAACCGCTATGGCGTCGCCCATCGCAGCAGCAGCCGTAGTTGACGAAGTCGGGACGATGCCAAGCGGACAGGCCTCCCGCGCTACAGATATATCTATTGCCACCGTTGCCGCCCGTGCAAGTGTCGAATTTATATTACCCACCAGGGAGATCAGGTTTACGCCAAAGCGCTTAAAAAACGGCAGCAGCTGTATTATCTCATCTGTCTCGCCGCTATTTGAAATCGCTATAATAACGTCGTCGCGGGTTATCATTCCCAAGTCCCCGTGCCCCGCTTCCGCAGGATGGACAAAAAACGCAGGTGTGCCAGTTGATGCCAGCGTGGCCGCTATCTTCTTGCCTATCAGGCCGGACTTGCCCATGCCGGTGACGACTGTCTTCCCCCTGCTTTCGTATATTATCT
>JADFXZ010000275.1:1333-2728 GCA_015233265.1 Nitrospirota bacterium | reverse complement strand
ACCCCAGGGCATGTGGACTTCACTATAGAGGTTGAGCGCTCGATGAGGGTATTGGATGGCACTATAATAGTGCTTGATGTCGTCTCTGGTGTTGAGCCGCAGACTGAGACCGTGTGGCGACAGGCGGATAGGTATAACGTGCCGCGAATAGCCTTTTTAAACAAGATGGACAGGGTAGGCGCTGACTATTATATGTCAGTGAGCTCAATGGTAGAGAAACTTGGGGCAAACCCAGTGCCAGTGCAAATCCCCATGGGGGCCGAGGATAAATTCCTCGGGCCGATAGATTTAGTGAAAATGAAGGCATACTTTTACGATGACGACTCTCTTGGGGCAGGTTTCAGAGAGGCTGAGGTGCCTGATGAGTATGCGGAGCTGGCCGCAGAGTTCAGGGAAAAATTGGTAGAGTCGGTCTCCGAGGTAGATGACCATCTGACAGATAAGTATCTAAATGGTATAGCGCTTGATGAGCATGAAATAGTGGCGGCGCTGAGGAAGGGTGTTGCTGAGCGGACACTTGTGCCCGTGTTTTGCGGGGCTGCATTTAAGAACAAGGGGATACAGATGCTTTTAGACGGGGTGGTGGCATATTTGCCCTCACCGCTTGATGTACCTCCGATAGCTGGTATTGAGCCGGGTAGCGGCAATACAATTGAGCGCAAGCCCTCTGATGACGAGCCGTTTTCGGCCCTTGCGTTTAAGATTATGACCGATGTATACGTGGGGCAGCTGACCTTTACCCGCGTCTACTCAGGGGTGCTTAAATCAGGGTCGTATATTTATAATTCGACTAAGGATAAAAAAGAAAGGATAAGCAGGCTTGTCAGAATGCACGCCAGTAAACGAGAAGAGATAGACGAGGTCAGGGCAGGCGACATAGCCGCCGTTGTCGGCCTTAAAAACACACTGACAGGCGATACGCTCTGCGACGAGAAAAGCCCCGTGATTCTCGAGTCGATACAATTCCCTGAACCGGTTATCTCGGTGGCAATCGAGCCAAAGACCAAAGACGACAGGGACAAGCTCTATACGTCGTTAAATAAATTGACGCAGGAAGACCCGTCATTTAAAGTAAGGTTTAATGAAGAGACAGGACAGACACTGATAGCTGGCATGGGTGAGCTGCATCTGGAGATAATCGTTGACAGGCTATTAAGGGAGTTCAAGGTTGGGGCTAATGTTGGAAAGCCGCAGGTTGCATACAGAGAGACCGTTAAGTTAGAGGCACACGGCGACGGCAAATATATCAGGCAGACCGGCGGGCGCGGTCAGTACGGTCATGCAAAGATAGTCTTGATCCCACTTGGCAGAGGCGCCGGGTTTGAATTTGAAAATAAAATAGTTGGTGGCACTGTCCCAAGAGAATATATAGCACCCATAGAAGCTGGTATAAAG
>JADFXZ010000275.1:0-1265 GCA_015233265.1 Nitrospirota bacterium | reverse complement strand
GAAATGGCCTTTAAGATAGCAGGGTCAATGGCGATGAAAGAGGCGATGAAAAAGGCGTCTCCCGTGTTATTAGAGCCGATAATGGATGTGGAAGTTGTCACCCCGGAAGACTACATGGGCGATGTTATAGGTGATATAAACAGCAGACGTGGCAAGATTCACGAGATGACTAAAAGAGGCAACGCGCAAATAATAAAGACAACAGTGCCGCTTTCTGAGATGTTTGGCTATGCTACGGACTTACGCTCCCGTACGCAGGGCAGGGCAAGCTATTCGATGCAGCTGGCACACTACGACGAGCTGCCTAAAAACGTGGCCGAAGAAATAATTAAAAAAATTAAAGGTATATAATTTTTATGTTGACAAATGATATTGTGCCGTGCTATAGTCGTAGTTTCCTATTACAGGATTGCTCGTGACAGGATAGTATGTGAGCGGCTAGTGAGCTAGTAATTGGGAACTAGATGGAAGGCATGGCCGAAGGTAAGGCCGGTAAAGGCCAGTGAAGGTGAGATAAGGAGGACGGACAGATGGCAAAGACCAAATTTGAAAGGACAAAGCCGCATGTAAACGTGGGCACAATAGGACACGTAGACCATGGCAAGACGACATTGACGGCAACTATTACTAAGGTATTGGCCATGAAGGGACAGGCAAAGTTCACGGCCTATGATCAGATAGATAACGCCCCCGAGGAAAAAGCCAGGGGGATAACTATAGCCACGGCTCACGTGGAGTACGAAACAGACAGGCGCCCCTACGCGCATGTAGCCTGCCCCGGTCACGCAGACTCTGTTAAGAACATGAGAACAGGTGCGGCTCAGATGGACGGCGCGATACTTGTAGTCAGCGCCGCAGACGGCCCGATGCCCCAGACGAGGGAGCATATTCTGCTTGCCAGACAGGTTGGGGTGCCATATATCGTCGTGTTTATGAACAAGACAGATATGGTGGATGATCCTGAGCTGCTGGATTTGGTCGAGCTTGAGGTCAGGGAGTTGCTGAGTAAGTATGGTTTTCCGGGTGACGATATACCTATAGTCAAGGGAAGTGCGTTAAAGGGGATGGAGTGCACATCGACGGATATAAATGCCCCAGAGTATAAGTGCATACTGGATTTGACTGACGCGATAGACGCCTACATACCGGAGCCTACGAGGGCGCTGGATAAGCCGTTTTTGATGCCGATAGAAGACGTGTTCTCGATAAGCGGCAGGGGGACGGTGGTAACGGGAAGGCTGGAGCGCGGCATAATCAAAGTAGGC
>JADFXZ010000097.1:5615-8002 GCA_015233265.1 Nitrospirota bacterium | reverse complement strand
GACGTCAGGAGACCAAATATGAGCATAAGAAGAAAATTTATAACCATAGTGTTGGCAGTGTCCATCATTCCAATATCAATCAGCGGGTTTGTCGTCTATCACCACTGCAAGGCCAGTTTAATGAAATCCCTGGAGAATCAACTCGAGTCAACAGCGGCAGTTGAGGAATCCCGAATAAATTTATTGTTCGACAGATTCACAGACGACGTTAAGATGATTGCAAACAGGCCAAACCTGAAAGAACATTTTGTTCTATACGGCAGAAACAGGGACAATCAATCCAGAGAGATTCTCGATAAAATATTGAACGAACTGACCGGCACTGTCCCGATATTTCATGAAATCTCGCTTGTGGCCACAAACGGCGAGATTATCTACTCGACAGACTCTTCCCAAATCGTAAAACATGTCGATAACGAGCGGCTTTTGACAAAAGGGCTTAAAGAGTGCGGGATTGTCGATACCATTAAGGACAAATACGGCAGTTCACCTGACATTTGGTTATCCTGTCCGATGCTGGTCGGCGGCAGCACGATAGGCATTGTCAGCGCCGTACTGGACGGAAAATTCCTGACAGAAATTACTGGAGATTACACGGGGTTAGGAAAAACTGGAGAGACGGTGCTGGCAAAGAGGGACGAAAGCGGCGGGGCGTTATTTATAGTGCCGCTGCGCCACAATAAAGACGCCGCCTTTATTCATAAGATTCCTAAAGACAATGTCAGTGTACTTATAACCCAGGCCTTGCTCAAAAGGCAGCGCGTTTTCAGTTCATATGTAGATTACCGGGGGAAGAATGTAATCGGCATCACGCGATACATAGAGCGGGCGGACTGGGGGATTGTCGTCAAGGTTGACAAGGACGAGTTTATGGAGCCATTGGCACGGCTTAGAAACTTTTTAATCATAGGCTATCTCATCCTGACAGGCTTTATTGCGCTGACCTTAGTCTATCTTGTTGGACATATCACCGGCCCGTTGACTTATCTGACGAAGACAGCCTCGCGAATTTCGGAGGGAGACTTTTCTCAAAGGATAGAAATCAGCCATGATGGCGAAATAGGGGTTTTATCCACAACATTTAACCATATGCTCGATACAATCTGGGCACAGCACACATCGCTGGAAGATAAATTCACTGAGCTGCACGCCATTGTCGACACGCTGCCCGGGGTCTTTTTCATATTTGACAAGCAAGGGAAAATCCTTATGTGGAACTCCAACTTTGTGAAAATATCAGGCTATAAGCCCGATGAGATGGCAAGGATGTCTCTTGGCGATTTTTTCCCTAAGGACAATAAACCCCTCGTCTATAAAACGTTTCAGAGCGCGCTCACAGTGGCTAAGGCAGACAAGGAGCTGTTGTTGCAAACTAAAGACAAGAAAAAGATTCCATACTATTTTATATTTTCGTTAATCCACTCAAACACAGAGGACAATATAGTATCAATTGGCGTAGATATTACAGAGCGCGTCATGATGGAGAACGAGCTTGTCGAATATCGCCATCACCTGAAAAAACTCGTTGACCAAAAGTCCCTTGAAATCATAGAAATGAACAAACAACTGCAACAGGAGGTAGAAAAACGTGCTGCTAACGAAAACGAATTGAAAGAAAAAGAGGAATTTCTGCGCCTTGTTACGGATTCGCTGCCGGCTTTAGTCGGGTACATAGACGTCGAATCCCGCTACCTCTTTGCCAATAAACTCTATGAGCAATGGTTCGGCTATTGCCGCGATGAGATAATAGGCAAGACCAGAAAGGAAATCCTGGGGCAAGACTATGACGACACCACAAAAGATTATATGCTTACGGCATTATCTGGCCAAAAGGTAGAGTTTGATAACTCCATAGCGCTCAATGACGGGGCCATCAAGATTATTGCCGTAAAATATACCCCCCACGTCAACGAAAAAGATGGCAATGTCAACGGAGTCTTCGTCATGGCACACGACATTACGCAACTCAAACACGCCGAGCTGGCCCTTAGGGAAAGTGAAGAGCGGTTTCGCAGGATATTTGAAGACAGCCCGGTGGGTATAGCCGTCACAGATAGAAATGGTTATTTTACAAAGGTCAACAACGCTATGTGCAAGATGCTTGGCTATACCGAGGCAGAGTTCAAAACGCTCACGCATCATAAGTTAACGCACAAAGAACACCTCGATGAGCTTGCGAAACTCATGAAGGAAAAAACAGAGGCCCTGCTGCCCTCCTATAAAATGGAGAAACACTATGTCAGGAAAAATGGAGAGGTCATCTGGGTAAATGTTATAGCTAATTTCATAAGGGACGACAAGGGCGGCGTTGCCTATGGAATCTCTATGGTAGAGAATATCTCCCATCGCAAGGAAGCAGAGAGGGAACTTAATGTATATACCGGGCA
>JADFXZ010000097.1:0-5605 GCA_015233265.1 Nitrospirota bacterium | reverse complement strand
GCTTGAGTCAGAAGTAGAGGAGCGCACACGGCAGCTCAGAAACAGCCTCGATAAACTTCGCGCAAACACTAATGCGATAATTGAGGCAATGTGTGCCTCCGTAGAGGTCAGAGACCCGTACACGGCGGGACATCAGCAACGGGTAAGCAAGCTATCCCGCGCTATTGCCGAGGAACTGGCTCTGCCTGAGGAACATCTGGAGGGCGTAATGGTATCGTCCTCGATACATGACCTGGGCAAGATATACGTGCCGTCTGAGATATTAAGCAGGCCGGGTAAGCTCAAACCGGCTGAGTTTAATCTCATCAAAGAACACTCTCAGATAGGCTATGACATATTAAAAGGGATTGAGTTCGCCCAGCCGATTGCGCAGATTGTGCTGCAACATCACGAGCGAATAGACGGCTCAGGGTATCCTCAGGGCCTCAAGGGGGAAGAGATACTGCTTGAGGCAAGGATTATATGTGTTGCCGATGTGGTTGAGGCAATGGCCAACCACAGGCCGTATCGTCCGGCCCTGGGGTTAGATATAGCCCTTGAGGAGAT
This sequence comes from Nitrospirota bacterium, assembly GCA_015233265.1. Classification (GTDB taxonomy): domain Bacteria; phylum Nitrospirota; class Thermodesulfovibrionia; order Thermodesulfovibrionales; family Magnetobacteriaceae; genus Magnetominusculus. The sequence goes on along the minus strand of JADFXZ010000097.1, from coordinate 5,059 downwards.
AACGAAAAATAGTGGTGTCATATATGACAGCAGCGTGGTTACCGCCTGTGTGTCGGTGTTTAAGAAAGGGTTTAGTTTTAAGTAATGAAGGCTGATTAGATGACACCTGCAGGGCATAAAAGCTATGAGGAGGAGTTAAAAAGGAGCGAGGATCGATTTAAACTGCTCTTTGATAACACGCCTGACGCTATTTTTATCGCGGATATCGATACGGGGATAATCATTGACGCAAATCCCTCGGCGTCAACCCTGCTTATGAGGCCGAAAGAGGAAATCATAGGGATGCACCAATCCCAGTTGCACCCTCCGGAGGTAGAACATTATTCAAAAGAGACATTCACACAGCATGTTACCGAAACAAGAGCGGGGATGCCTGTAAAGCCTATTGAAAACAAGGTGCTACGGGCTGACGGGACGTATGTGTGGGTTGAGATAAATGCTAAGACAATATTAATGGAAGACAAGGAATTCATATTAGGCGTATTCAGGGATATATCTAAACGCAGGAAGGCGTTGGATGAGCTTGACACGTTTTTTAATATGTCTCACGATATGATGTGCATTGCCGGCACCAATGGATATTTCAAAAGGATAAATCCTATGTTTGAAAAGATACTTGGGTTTACCGAAATGGAACTTCTATCGAGGCCGTTCATAGAATTTGTACATCCTGATGACAGGCAAAAGACCCTGGATGAGATAGCAAGACTCTCTCAGGGTATACCATCTGTGGATTTCGAAAACAGATATGAATGCACAGACGGGCAATATATATATCTGTCATGGGTTGCCACACCGCAGGCCGGATTAATTTACGCAACAGCCCGCAACATAACCGAAAAGAAAAAGGCGGAGGACAAGATAAGGCTATCTCTTAAAGAGAAAGACCTGCTGCTTGGGGAAATCCACCACAGGGTCAAAAATAATCTGACAGTAATCTCAAGCCTCCTCAGAATGCAAAGTTATTCTATCGATGACGCAACCTCCCTGAGAATATTTAGAGAAACCGAGAATCGTATAAGCTCTATCTCTGCCGTTCACGAGATGCTCTATCGCTGCACGGACATGACCAGTGTGGACGTAAGCTCATATATCGACAAACTGATAAGAACGCTTTATGAGACATATGTGGACAAATTATCCGGTGTAAGGCTGATAACAGATGTAGACAAGGTATCTTTAGGGATAGATTTAGCCATACCGTGCGGCCTCATGATAAATGAACTTCTCACAAACGCGGCGAAATACGCGTTTCCAGACGGAGGTACGGGGCAGATATACATAGCCCTTCATCCTTCCCCCGACGGCACAATCGAACTGATTGTGGCAGACGACGGGGTTGGCATCCCTAAGTCTCTTGACATCTGGCATACGCCAACCCTCGGCTGGCAGTTGATAACAGGCATAGCCACTACACAGCTCGGCGGTGAATTAGAACTCAACGGCGACAAGGGAACTCAGATAAAGGTGCGCTTTAGGGCAAGGCAAGAGATCGATGGATAAGAAATCTATACTAATCGTAGAGGATGAGTTTATCATCGCAAACAGTATAAAGATGGCCCTGCTGACAATGGGCTATGCCGTAACTGCCATAGTGTCCTCAGGGCAGCAAGCAATTCAACAGGCAAAGACCGGCTCAGCCGACCTGGTTCTCATGGACATATTGCTAAAAGGCCAGATGGACGGGATAGAGACCGCCATGGCAATACGCCAATGCTGTAACATACCGGTAATCTTTCTGACCTCCCATGTCAACGACGCCCTGCTTGAACGGGCTAAACTGACAGAGCCGTTTGGGTATTTACTCAAACCGTTTCAGGAAAAAGATTTACAGACGAACATAGAGATGGCCATCTTAAGACACGACATGGACAATAAGCTCAAGGAATTAAACAGGACGCTTGAACTCAGGGTAAAAGAGGAGGTACAAAAGAGCAGACAAAAGGACTACCTGTTAATACAACAGTCGAAAATGGCCTCGATGGGGCAGATGATAGGGGCGATTGCCCACCAGTGGCGTCAACCCCTCAACGCCGTCGCCCTTTATGTCCAGGACGCCAAAGCCGCCTTTGAAAGCGGCGAGCTGGACGCCGCCTATATGTACGAGATGGTAGAAAACACCTTAGACCAAGTCAGATTCATGTCCAATACCATCAATGACTTTACAGACTTCTTCAGACCGAGCAAGAAGAAATCTCCGTTTAATATTAACACCGCTATTAAAGAAGTCATACACCTGGTCTATGATTTATTTAAAAAGGCCGGCATAAACATCAGCTTATCATGTGCGTATCCGGAGGCAGTGAGTCAGCCGCCCGACAAGCAATCCCAAAAGATATGTATCTGTGAGCCGGAGTTAAGGGTCGAGGGATTCAAAAACGAGTTCAAACAGGTGATACTCAATATCTTATGCAACGCCGCAGACGCAATCGCCAGAAATAACGCTGCTGCCGCAGCTGCCGACGAAGGCGATATCTCAGTCCTGCTGTCAAAACATGGCAATTCAGTGATAATAGAAATAAGAGACAATGGAGGGGGCATACCGGAGGCTTTTTTAGATAAGCTGTTTGAGCCATATTTTACGACAAAAGGGGCAGAGGGCACTGGGATTGGCCTTCACATGTCAAAGATAATCATTGAAGACAACATGGGCGGCACGATTCAGGCGGCCAATGGCGAAAGAGGCGCTGTATTCACGATAGAACTCAATTGAAAACTCAATTGTAAACTCAACGGCGCCAATGCCTGAGGCGCCCACCCGCTGCTGCCAGATTACTCATCCCTGCCAGTTATCCTTTTCATTATCGACGACAGTTTAAACTGCGGCAGAAACCTTCTTTCGCAAAATGTCTTGTCCTGATTTGCCTTAAATTGCTTTGTGTCAACCCCTTGTGAGAGCCTCTTGCTTATTTCAACTATCAATGCCCCTACAAAATATGTCCCGAAGATTAAAGAAAATACCTTGAGCATCATGCCCCCGTCTCCCCATCAATTTGATACCGCGTCCGAATACACATTATATATTACCAGTAACACAAAAGTATGCAAAAAAAAAATTTATGTGGTAAAATCCATCCATGAAGGCGGAGGCAGGACTTGGGGCTATAGTAACACGCAAACTCTACATATTGAGTTTTGCCGCGGTTGTCCTTATGGCGGTGATTCTTAGGATATACAAGGCGTATTACACAGGGGTAATTTATGACGAGGCCCTCACATATTTCAGATTTTCGAGGAGCCTCGACAGCGCCGTCTCAAACTACTCTTCAACGAACAACCATGTGTTAAACTCTGTGTTGATTTATCTCTCGACCCGGGGACTAGGGCAGTTGGGTAGTTTCATGTGGGTGCCGGCGATAAGGTTGCCGGCGGTTTTTTTTGGCCTGGTGTATGTGGCATCGATTTCTCTAATTATAGCGCTTGCCATAAAGAACAGGATTATTAAGTTTTTATTGTTAGGGGCCTGCCTGTTTAATTATTTTCTTTTCGACCTCAGCATTCTAGCACGGGGATATGCCCTGGCCCTTGGGGCGGTGTATTTGGAGCTGCTGCTTGTTGTGTTATACCCCACATACCTAAGAGGCAGGGACAGAATGATGGTCTTTCTATTTAGTGGTCTGAATTTTATTGCCTTAGGCGGGATGCTGACAAGTTTTTATACCATTGTGCCCGTAAACCTTGCCTTCCTTGCCGTTGCCTGCCACAGTAAGATAAACACCGGCCTCAAGCGGCCCAGCACGCTCATCAGAGCTATTCAAACGGGAGTTGCCATTATGTGCATATCGGCTTGTGCCCTAGTTTTGCTCTATAGCAGGCTTATTACAAAGATCGTCTCAGTCTCAGGGAAGAAAAGTGAAATCAACAACCCGCTTTCCACTATCTTAACATCGCTCACAGACGAGGGTCTGTTCTTAAAATCACAGTTCTATCACTTCCACCCTGAGGCAATTATTCAGCTTATTATGCTGCCAGCGCTTGCTGTCCTTGCCATATTGTTCATATTAAATCTACTGATAAACAAAAAGACCGTAACGCCTGCCGCAGCGATTATTATACTTGTGCTTGCCGCCTCTTTTTCACTGGCCTACGCGGCACGAACTGCGGGGGGGGTCTCCTTAGGCTTTACGCGCAACCATGTGTTTTGGCTGCCCTTGATGTTTTTATCAGTAGGCATTATTACAGAGGGGGCGTTGGCCTTGTTAGAGCCACATATTATTACGCCGCTCGCCCTGAAGGCTTGCATATATGTGCTTGCCTCTGTGATTTTTTTCTCGTCGATTATTCTGATTACCGGGCCAATTGCCTCCACACAGGTTGTTACCACACATGACTGGGCAGCTCAGAGTGTAGTTGCCCCGCTCATTCGACAGCTGCATAAAACAGACCCTACAAGGCACTGGCGGCTTGGGTTTTCGGACAAGCTCGAATATAATCTTTATCCATATTTATTTTATAACGCTGAGGTCTATAGGATTATCGACGCTGACATTGCCGTGTATCCACTGTCTGAACAGGCACTGCACGGCGGCATTTTTTACGAATATGATTTATTTAAGAAATTTGACTGTGTCGTAGTGCCTGTCAGACTGGGACTATTTCACAACTAAAAATTTAATAATGGCAATCAGCACCGCTGTCTGGCCTATCCAGAAGAGAAACATCCATTTAATTATCTCAGCCTTAGTATTGGCAGTCTCAGCCCGCAACTTCTCTATTTCGAGCTGCAGTTTACCGGATTCCTCTGTAATGCGTTCGTTGACTTTGCCTATCTCAAGAGTAATACGTTCGTTGATTTTGCCTATCTCAAGAGTAATACGTTCGTTGATTTTGCCTATCTCAGTTCGAAATTCGAGTCGCAGTTTGCCGAGCTCATCGACAAGTCGGCGTTCAAAGCGCTCTTCGGCTATCGCAATGGCATCCTTCCTTGCCCCTATGTCGACGTCATTAATAAGTTCGGCAAGCGCCCCACTGGCATCATCGCCCATGTGCTCCCTAATCACGCGAGGTATCGTTAGTACGCTCATATACTCATTATACAACCGGCAACAGGAATTGTCAA
>JADFXZ010000274.1 GCA_015233265.1 Nitrospirota bacterium | reverse complement strand
AGTTTGAACTCTTCAGTCCTGGATATTTCCACCTGGCAATCCTTTCTGAATGGCCCGAGGATTCTGACCTTATCTACCCTGCCCTTTGGGCCAATGAGATTTACCGTCTCCTCGGCTGCGAATTGTCCGGGTTGGCTCAGCGGCGATCTCTCTCTAATCGTCCTGCCAGGGCCAAACAACGCTTCAAAGGCCACGGGGGTCAGATGAACGTGGTGAGCTGAGACATTAACAGGGATTGGCATGTTTTTGTAGTCTTCAACCCTGTTCTTTGACGAATGGAATCTGCCCATTGCGTGCAGGGTTTCTCTGGCAATCATTTTCTTCTCATCTGGCTGGATTACGAGGATTTTTACCTTTGATTTCTCGTCGGAGACATCTTCTACCTGCATGGTCAGAGGTCTGTTCAACTTGTTTAGTTCGCTGTCAAGGATGGTTCCAAAGCCCTCAAACCCCTGGCATATCCTTGCCCTGATTTCATAGGAGCCTGCCCCTATGCCGCCTGTAAATATCAGGACGTCGAGTCCACCCAAGGCGGCTGTATAAGCGCCGATGTACTTTTTTACCCTGTAGCAGAACATTCTGATGGCAGTTTCAGCCATCGCGTTTCCACCTTCCGCCGCCGCCAGTACGTCTTTCATGTAGCCGCTTTCGCCGGTCAAGCCCTTTAAGCCGCTTTCGGTATTCAGTATCCTGTTAAGCTCTTCAGGTGTGTAGCCCAGCTGAGTCAGATAAAGCAGCAACCCCGGGTCTACATCCCCGCTTCTGGTTCCCATTATCAGCCCCTCAAGCGGCGTCATACCCATGCTGGTGTCGATACTTCTGCCGTGGTCTATGGCACATACCGATGAGCCGTGCCCCAAGTGACAGGAGATTATCTTCAACTCATTAACCTTCCGCTTTAAGAACTCGGCGGCCTTTAACATGACGAAGTTGTGGTTTGTCCCATGAAACCCGTACCTGCGTATGGTCTCGTCCTCGTTGAGGCTCTTTGACAGGGCATAGCGGTAGGCGTGTTCTGGCATATTTCTGTGAAACGCCGTATCAAAGACCGCTACGTGGACTGCCGAGGGGATGAGTTTCATGAGCGCCTCCATTCCCATGAGGTTGAAGGGATTGTGCTGCGGGGCCATTTTACTGCAGATGCGAATGCCCGCTATTACCTCGTCGTTAACGACAATTGAGTTGAAAAATCTATCACCGCCGTGGACAACCCTGTGTCCAACAGCCTTTATCTCCTCGATATTTGTTAAATACCCATTTTTGGAGTCTGTAATTGCCGCTATCATAGACTTTAACGCCGCTGTTAAATCCTTCAGCGGCTCGTGCTGGTCCATGCCGCCAAGCGGAGAGTGAACCACATGTGAGGAGTCAGGGCTGCCAATCTTTTCAATCAGTCCGTCCACAAGCGGTACACTGTAGGCCGTGTTGAACAATGTATATTTCAAAGAGGAATCACGGCAGTTTAATACGAGTATCTTGATTGGGTCAACGGCGGAGGAGAAATCAAGGTCATACGGGTCAGTATTTACCTTGATTGCGAAATCTCTGGCCTCATCCCACGCTGTCTCAGCTTGTCTTTTAACCAGACGCTTCGTAATCATCTGGACAAACTTTGAAAGGCACTTTGGGTTTTTTGCAAATATCTCGGAAACAATCTCCCGCGGGATGACAACCAAAGTGGATTTGTCAGCCGCTGTGACATTCACACCAGAAGGCTCTCCGGTGATAATGGACATCTCTCCAAATATCTCGCCGCGCGATAATGAGGCAATTGTTTTCTTATTTCCATTCTCGTCGCTTAGGCTTATGTCCACCTTGCCATCGTAAACAACCCACAGGAACCTTCCGATTTCCCCATGCCTCTTGATTTCAGCTCCTTTTTTGTATTCGACAGTCTCGGCATTTTGCGCAATATAGGCGACCTCTTCAGCGGTCAAATCCTCAGTCTGCTTGATTGACGATAAAAACTTTATTAAATCCATCTTCTGCCTCCTTAAGGGCTTCAATCGTAAGACTATTATAAAACACCCTCGATAGTATTAACAACTCACGAGTGCCCACAGGCCACGGCGACGACGCGTAATTTTGTCTCATCTTGAAATAAACGCGAACCTTATGTTCTAATATCGTACGGATTGGAATTAAACTTTAAGGAGGACTCATGGACACCACATATTATATGAATAAAGCGTATGACATGATAATTCTCTACGCACCTAAATTGCTCCTTGCAGCCGCGGTGTTGGTTGCCGGACTGTGGGTCATTAAGATTATACACAAGGCGCTGCTCAAGGCAATGAGTCTGGGGAAATTAGAGCCGTCCTTGCAATCATTTCTGGGAAGCATCTCGAATATTATACTAAAAGTATTGCTGTTTATCAGTGTTGCTTCGATGGTTGGGATTGCTACGACGTCTTTCGTGGCGATTTTAGGGGCAGCCGGCCTGGCGGTTGGCCTTGCATTGCAGAACAATCTGGCTAACTTTGCCGGAGGCGTTCTTATTTTACTGTTTAAGCCGTTCAAAGTGGGTGATGTAATTTCGGCCCAGGGCTTTACGGGCAAGGTCAGCGAAATCGGAATTTTTCACGCCGTTATCAAGGCCCCGGACAATAAGACCATCATTATCCCAAACGGTCCTCTCTCCGGCGGAAGCATTACAAACTTCTCTACCGAAGCGATGAGAAGGCTTGATATGACGTTTGGCATTGCCGCAGTTGAAGATATTCAGGCAATTAAGACTAT
>JADFXZ010000273.1 GCA_015233265.1 Nitrospirota bacterium | reverse complement strand
CTTAGCTCTTTTTATAAATTATCATGAAGTTGTTTGCGCCGTTGCCGTTGTCAAAGGCCATGACGTGAATATCTCTGTAACCTACTTTGGTGCCCTCGTGCTTTTCCCCGATAGAAATCGGCTGCCAGCGCACGTTGTCTCGTCCTGTGGAGGCGTTAAAGAAGGTTTCGACATTCAGAGTGGCATTGTACTTGCCGTAGCCCGTGATACCTCCGCTTGCCGCGATAGCCCCGTCTCCAAAACCTCCGTGAGCGTCCCCTGACTGGCTTACCAGAGTCATAGCAGGTACTGCACCGGGTATCCAGTTCAGGGGGGCGCTGTCATACCTTGTTTCCTTATATTGGGCGCTTTCGATTTCAGTCCCCCCTACCAGCAGCCTTTCTATCCTGTTACATGTTATGTCGAAGATAGCCGTCTGGCCTTCATAAATCCATGTTGCCGTTGTGGTATAAAACACAGGTGGTGTCTTATCCAGATACCAACGGGCGGTAACGGACAAATTTATGGTATACGGCCATTGGATGTTGTCGCCTTTAGGTATAACATTGCTTTCTATCTTGATAAGCGCGTTGTCTTTGTCAAAGATGTCTATTACCTGAAAGGTCATCCATCTGTATCCGGTCTGCCAGGGTGTGCCGGTTATATAGTCGTTGCCGATGAGTGTGCCTGTAATGCAGCCGCTGTCATCTGGTTTTGCCTTATATGTCAACTGGTTTTTCCACAGCTGATAAAACTCATCCTCAGGGGTGAGGCTCAACTCCCTGTACATGACACCGGTACCGAGAAGGCTCTGCTGGTTTCTAAACATACAGGCATCGATATAGCCGTCAGCGCCGCTTGAATATGGGTGTCTGCTTCCCGGCATTCGTATAAGCTGTGTTGGGTCTTCTGCGTACTTGCCGTCTGTTTGTGTCTTGCTCCAGCCGGTGACATAGCTGCTTCCTACTATTCTCTGCTGATATAGTACCTCTAAAGTAGAACTCCATGAGGTCCTCATAAATTCTGCATAGTCTATCATGTTGTTATAGACAAATATAGAAGGCAGTTCTGCCTCGTAGACCCCGGAACCTGCCTGGATATTAAGCGTAAGGCCGGAGTCTGAGATTATCAGGCCGTCTCCCATCATCCCATCCGGGGATAATTGCGCCGGGTCGTTTGTGTCATCGAGCCTATAGAGCAATGCCCTGTAGTCTTTGCCGTTGTTGTCACCGGATGTGTCATAGATTAACTCATAGCCACAGCCATCCGGCTCAAGGGATGTGTCTCGTATGAATATGAGCAGAATGCCGGTTGCGCCGGGCTTGGCAGTGATTCGGATATAATCCATACCGGGGATTGATTGGACGAAAATCACCGCGTCATCGGCATCTATGACACGATTGTCGATGGAAATATCCCTCATGGCCATGAAGTACTTCATTTCTCTGAGTTTCTTTTTTGCGAATGTGAGGTAGCTCTCAGCACCTGCTTCGACATCGAGCCTCAACGGATTTGTTTCGTTTGCATAGTCGGGCATGGTTCCTCCTTGGGAAGAAGTGAATTAAGTGACAAAGGCAGACGCCTTGGTTGGCAGGGGAGAGGGCCAACTAAGTAATTATAACACAATAAGCATTACTTGTCAAGCAATAAACATTATAATATCGTAGGTATGATAATTATAATTGTACGATTATTGTAATGAGCCGCCGCGTTACGTCATGGGGGTGTTCGGTGACTGCTCTCTTGCCTTTGCCTGGTCGGCCATCATTTGTTTTATCTTTGCGTTTGCGCCGCGCAGCCGTCTACTGAATATATGCGTCAGCTTCTTAAAGAGTTTGAGTGTGACTATATCGTCATACCCTTCCATTATCCTTCTGTCGAACTCAAGCAGCACCGTGTCGTCGTATGCCCGTGCCCTTGCCGTTCGTGGTGAGCCGTCAAGGATGGACATCTCGCCAATGCGGCTGCCGCGTTTTAAACGTGCCAGTATCTGTTCTCGTCTTTTGTTGACTATCTGAGATATGACGATTATGCCGTCTACGATGACATAGAATCTGTCACCGGGCTGGCCGTCCTCGAAGATGAGGTCGTTTTCCTTGTATATTCTACACTTGCTGATTTTCAGAAGCGCTATCAGCTCTTCGTCCGTTAAGAAGGAGAAGAAGTCCAGTTCCCTGATCTTTCTGATAGTCTTACTGATAGCCATGGGGACACTCCTGATGGAGTCCTCTATTGCCTTTTCCATCTCGTTGAGCTGAAATGGATATTTTATTGTAGCAGTGATACCCTCTCTGTACATCTTTTTGAGGTCTTGCACCGGTATATCGCTGTCTATCATGAGTATTACCTTAATGGGCACCTGACCGGGGTTTTCCCTTAATGTCTCGAGAAAATCCTCTTCATACCTGGTAATCGTATTGTAGTCGGCAAAAAGGAGGTCGAACTTGTCGGATTTAAGTATATTAAAGACACGGGCCGGCACGGAAACCCCTGTGATACCTCCATAGCCAAGGTACTGCAACATCCCCTTAGTAGCATCTACGCTCTTCTGGGCGAAGTGCAAAATCAGAACTCGTAAATCTTTCTCTGCCATGTATAAATATTATATCATATGATTAGGTCTTGTCAATATACCAGGCCCACGATACAGGGCAAACGCACTATATGCGTATGTTGTTACACTGGATCACGGCTAATGCAAGGAGTAGTATTAAATCTCTTGGGGTTCTATTCCCCGCCGCTTGCGGCGTAACTGAGAACGATGGTTC
>JADFXZ010000272.1 GCA_015233265.1 Nitrospirota bacterium | reverse complement strand
ATTTATTTTTGGTCATTGCGGCACTTTTGCATGTTGGAGGAAGAGTCCCCGAAACCTCAACCTGATATTTTATTTTAATATTTTACTATGAAGCAGCAATCACCAATGAAAAGCATAAAATCTGTCATGCCTACAGGAGCAGATACCCGGCATTTTAGAAATTGGCATTTTGACCAAGTTCCTGCTCGTAGACGAGAATGATAGATGTATGATTGTTACTCCTATGTCAACAACTATCTTTAACCTCTGAAGCCAGTACCCCAAGTTGGTAACCGCATCTCTTCTTCACGTTTCTTTTCCAAATCCTTCTCTCTTTTTTCTCTTAGGTCAGCTGGTTTAAAACCCCTGTTTTGCTTATTTGGCTTGCTGTCTCCTGTTACAGTTGGCTCAGCGGGTTTGCCAGCTGTTTTTTTCTTGTTTTCATTCTTGATATTATTATTTCCTATCTTATTTACACAACCAGCTTTACTTCCCATGAACTTACCAGTCTTCTCATCTTTCAAGTAACATACTTTCTTATCCATTGTCAACCTCCTTAGGTTATGTATCGGCTTTCAGCCGTTTGCTTTTTTTTTGGATTCAGTTTTAATAACAAATCTACAATGACTCCTACACCCCGCGGCCAATTGTTGCCACCTCCGGCTCGAACGACTCTATCTCAAGCGGCGCGCCTGCCGTGTTTTCTATGGCGAACTGCCAGTATCTGCCCCTGAGCGCCTTGCTGCTAAGTAATCAATGCAACCTGCCTAAAATCCAATGCGTACCGTCAGTGAGGTGCACATAGCGTTACCAAAAGTGACATGAACATGATAAAACATATCATTATGACCCAAAAGATAATATCCTTTATGAAGATGCTCATCTTTTCCTTTCTCATAGCAGCATTCCTCCCATATTCAGCCGCTGTCATTATAACAAATTTATGACATTTATTTATAAATCATCATCTTGAAACAGTTTATGATCAAGTAGAGATTTCTTTTTCTTAAGCTTATTTTTAAAATCAAAACAACTATCTCTTTTAATAGATAAAAATGACTGTTGGGGGACATCTATAAATAAATCTTGAAAAAGCTCTAACTGCCCATCTCTATCCATCCAACAGATATCTGCCATGCCAGCATTCACACAATTAACGTTACAGTAAACATTATCCCAGTCTGAATCAGGCTCTTCACCAAACATATCGTTGCATGTCTTCTCTGAAGCTAAAAGTGAGCACAGCTGCTTTAAAGTACCCATGTTTTCATTCTCCTTTCGTTTATTTTATAAGCTATACTCTGCGGCTAGTCGCCGCCACCTCCGGCTCGAACGACTCTATCTCAAGCGGCGCGCCTGCCGTGGTTTCTATGGCGAACTGCCAGTATCTGCCCTTCATGCCCTTGCCGAGTTTTATTTTTCGCGGTGTTGTGCCCTCAGACCTTGCCGCCTCTGTCGCCTCCGGCTGATAGACGTGTTCAATGCCGTCGTCAGTTACCGCCTTAAAGACATACGGCTGCGGGGTCTTCACTACCGCGTAAACAGCTGGTATATGTTTTATCGAGGATTCCCCGCCGCCCCTGGCATTTTTCAGCTGCGTCTTTGACGTTTTTATTCTGCAGTTTATAGGTGAACCGTCATCGGTTTGTCCCCCAAGTATATATATCCCGCTGTCTCCTTCCGCAAAATAGCCATCGCCCCATTGGCAAAAACCGTTAAAATCATACCCCGTGTACTCTGTCACCGCCCCCGTGTTGATGTTTAATACGATAACGCGGGTATTTGTGGTCTCGACGAAACTCATCATCGACTCAACAGCAAAGACCGCCATAGCAACTGCAGCACTGCCCTTATATTGTCCATACCCTGCCGCTGAGGCGAGAAAGGCCGGTGTCAGCGCAGCCGCCCTTGACACTCCCCCGGCATATGCGTTTGCATACGGCAATGACGGCATCTTTATGGCAGGCAATGTGGCATCGAAATCGCAGCAGCCGCCCGTCAGCGCAGAGGCAGATATGCCTATCACAGGAAATCCAGTTGCGCCGTGGATTATCGGAGGGTTGAAGACAAGCGTAACTATCTTCAAGCGCGGCAGTCTAAGCATACGCGTGTCTGCTATCCTGCCGGTTAAATACTCGACGTCTGTCTTAAACAAAGGCAGTTTAAGGGCCGCCGTTGCAGCCATCTTTGATATTACGGTAAACACGGGAAGTTCAAACTTCCCACTTGCACCGACGCCGCCTATCAGGCTGCCATTTATCAGCAGTGAAAACCCAGTGATAAGAGCATATGAGAGATTGCTGCCTCCTACGCTGCCCGCCGATGTAAAGACTGGTATGGCAAATGCCGCATCGGCTGCAGTGGCAAACTTACCATCTAACGTAAACAGAGGCAGGGGATTATCACAGAAGTTACCAGACTGCGAACATGCCCCTGAGTCAGTAAGGTGGGGCAGGTTCAGGGACGCGCTTATTGTGCTGACAGTGTTGATAACCTGATTTACCGCCGATGAGGTCGATCCGGAGTTAATTGAATCGCCGCCGTAGACCGCCGTTATAGAGTGCGTGCCTGCCGTAAGTGACGATGTTGAGTATGCGGCCTGATAGCTGACGTTTAGTGTGCCTGTGCCAAGCGTGGCAGCTCCGTCTTTAAGGGTGACAGTGCCGGTAGGTGAGGTACCGGTAACAGTGGCCGTGAAGGTAACATCGGCACCGGCTGCCGCGGGATTTAGTGATGAGGCAAGCGCCGTTGTGGTGATTGAGGCCGCCCC
>JADFXZ010000096.1 GCA_015233265.1 Nitrospirota bacterium | reverse complement strand
GGATTTGTTAGTCCCCGTTATGGTTAGAGCCTGACTCATCGTCGATATGGTCGACGCTGCTACGTCCATCAATGACGACAGTCCCATCTTTAAGCCTTCTTAGCAAGGAAAACCCCTGTGTTAACAAATGATGGATACACTCCATACAGGTTCAAGAAATTGATGTTGTTCCATACGTATTTAAAAGATCTATCTATCAATACTTTATTAAACTCATTTAGTTCATCTATACTTTGCAAGAGAGATTTTAACAATGTCCGGATGCCATTGAAATCCGAATCGCCGGTTATCTCAGCCAGCGTATTTATATTCATATCGACGGACAACTTCCGCCCGTTTTTTGACGGGACACCGTTAATCTCTGTCACTAGCTTTTTCATAAGCCTCAGCCTTTCCTCCTCAAGCAGCCTAAGCTTCAGAGTCTGTGTGTACTTCTCTTTTGCCAGGGTCTCAACGCCTTGTTCATTGAAATCGACCAGATTCTCACGCTCCTTTTTTAAAAGCTCAAAGAGCGCCTTATATCCTTCAATCTGAAGGCTGAGAACCTTCTTTATTTCGTTTGCTGTTTTCACGCTATCTCGTTAATTATTTTTCCAGCTATTGCACTGGGATTAATAGTGTACGTACCGTTGCTGATAGATGTTTTGATTTCGTTAATCTTATCGTCTCTGACATCGGGCAGCTGGGCAATCGCCCTTGTCATCTCGTCAATTGTGCGCGCGTTAGTTGAAAGCTTTACGCTGTCTGTGGCGGGTGAGGCCGCAGGCTCGGCGGTCTTGTCAACCTTTTTTACGGTACCATATAGCTGCGTTGGGTCAGGTGGCACACTTCCGTTAATCTTCATATGTTACCTCCTTAACATAGTCTTAAACCGCACATAGTTAACTAACATGCACATGGTTTATAAAGCTATATCGGTACTTTTTGCTGACTTCTTTAAGTCAGTGTGGTTATTAGCGCCATTTTTTTCAGATAATCTCGTTAATTCCTTTGCAAATATCTTTCCGATTCCCGTGCCTCGCTGCGCCATTATGCGAGACAGCTCAGTATCGAACATGCTCATGTACACGTCTCCACCAAGCCCCTTGCCAAATGTGCTGCCCACGCCCTTTCTCATTGTCTTTAACAGCTCAAGCAGAAATATCGACTCAGCCTCTTTCGAGACGGTATCAATTGAGCCGCTGTCTTTTTTGCCCCTTAGGGCCTCAATGCCCTTTACAGAATCTAATGGCCCTTGTACTGAATCCATGCCTCACGCCCTTTAATCTCATCTGTGCGTCCGGGGGGTCGATGACCCCGCCTGTTATTATATCTTGCAATTACCATGCCAGCCACTTGCAGCCCCCTGCGGCACAAACCGCCTGCGTTGACAGGGAAAATTATTCCCACAGCCGCGAAATTATTTCCCATCGATAACAACTCAGGCATTTAATAATTTCTGTAGGTGCCGTCGTTGCACGTATACCCCACAAGGCTGCGCTTAGGGGTTGTCGTGCCCTGAAAACATGACATCTCTAATTGGGTGCAGTTTAATGCCACACTGGATATGAACGTCACATCCGCCGAGTATGCCGTCGAACTTCCTGACCCTGTCTCTGTGGATATATCGATAGAGGTAGTGCCGTCGGTGATAGTTGTCCCGCTAAATGTAATCATCTTCGACTGCTTGGCAGGAAAGGATAGTGTCTTAGATAGCGGCGTTTGAGTAGGCGGGATTGATGAGCTGCTTGACATTATCTGTATCTTGGCGGCTGCGTCCACAGCACTCTTATTTGAGACCCAGCAGTATGTCGGCGTTGTATTATCCAGGGGGAAATAGGGCATATAGTATATGACTGACCCTGCCAGTTTTTGAATTGCCGAACTTACGTTAAGCCTCGGTTTGATTATGCCACTTCGATAGTCTGAGACCTGAACACCTGTGTTTTCAAGCGCATAGATAATGTCTGAGACAGAGGCGCTTGGCCTTGCCTGCTTTAATATCGCAACCGCCCCCGCCACATGCGGCGAGGCCATAGAAGTCCCATCCCACGACATATATCTACCACTACTAATTGGACCTGTAATCTCATAACCCGGTGCAAGCATATTCAGAAAAGAAGCGCTGTTAGAGAAAAAGGCCACAGTGTCCGAACTAGTCGTAGCGCCGACGCTCACAACTGTGGAGATGCACGCCGGGCCGTTTATCCCGTCGATATAGCCGGTATTGCCGGAGGCGCTTACGGTGGTAATACCAGCTGTGCGCAGTATATCGACCATCGCCTTAATTGCCGAATACTCGTTATCGCAATTAGTTTGAAAATGACCGCCCGCGGTACTAATATTTACCGCGGCTATCGGATAATAGGCGCTTAATTCATACACCCTTTCAAGCCCCTTGATCACGTCGCTGTTATAGGCCAACAGACACGAGTTAGATGATGGACAGCCATAGTCAAACCGTGTAAAGACCTGCATGGCAATCAGCGACGCCCCTTTGGCAACGCCGGAGGACTGCCCCGTATTCTTTCCTGCCGCAAACCCGGCGACAGATGTCCCATGGTCGCACTGATTGATTGGGCAGTTGCCAGCATACGGCATCGCAGCCCCGGTCGCAGTTGAATCTGTCACGCCGCCAGGACAAACCGACGAGGCATAGACCGATGAGTCATTTGTGGAATAGCAGGCCTCAGCGATCACCTTGCCTTTGAGCATGGGATGACTGCTATCGACTCCGGTATCTAAGACTGCCACCGCATATCCTGTGCCATCGTAGCCATACGACCAGACGTTTGAAGCGCCTGTGGTTGAGATATCCCAGTTAACGGCGGTGGCAGCAGATAGATGGTCTTGCACAATTGACTCCACCTCCGGCGTCGAAACAACGGCGTTGAGCGTATCACTGCCCACTGTCATAGCAATGTATGGTATATATTTAAATTTGTGGTAAGTGACTATCGGCGATGAGGCTAAGCGTAAGAGCAATTTGTCCTGAGCCTGTGATATTGCCTTTGCCTGACTTATGGCCTCAGGCTTCGATATGCCCCCCATCGGCTTGAATTGAGTGCCAAGTTTTACGATAATCCTTACCGCCCCAGTGCTTGTCAACTTGTCCGATAAGCTGCTATATCCGCCTATTACCTTGCCCTTCAGGGCAGCCGAAGGCTCAGCCGCCCATGCCGGGGCTGCAATCGATAAACTTATGACCACGGCACAAATCAGCTTTAAACTATTACACAAGCGCATTATCACTGACATATTCCTTTACCCTCTTAATACGCAAAATACGTGCCGTCAAAGCAGGTATAACCCACAAGGTTTCTTTTCGGTGTGGAAGTACCCTGATAACAAGACATGCCCAGCTGGGTACAGCTCAGCGTCCCCGCCGAGGAAAACGTCATATCGGCGGAGTAAACCGTCGAAGTGCCTGAGCCTATCTCTGATGAAATATCTATCGAACTGGTATTGGTACTTATTGTTGTGCCGTTAAATGTAACCATAACCGATTGTTTTGCAGATAATATCAAATATTGGCTCAGTGGCGACTGACTCGGCGTAGTCGTAGAGCTGCTCGTCATTATTTTTACTGTGGCGGCAACGGTATTAGTGGACTTGTTAGCTATCCAGCAGTATGTGGGGTTGGCCGTATCTGTGGTAAAAAATGGCATATAATAAATTGCAGTCCCGGCATCGGCAGCGCCGAAGAATATTACGGCGGCGATTAAGGCTAAGAAAATCGTCGTTATTGTCTTCATTTATATATCCTCCGGATAGATATTGTTACCGAGGCCCTCGATGAGGCGGGCCTCCGGTATATATTATTCATAAAAAAACGGCTGTGTCAAGTAACTCACTGAATTTCCAGCTGGGCAGTGAGCGCCCCGGCAGATTTCAGCGACTGAAGTATGGCAATCAGATCTCTCGGCGCCACACCAAGTTTATTTAACGATGTGATTATCTCACCTAACGTCGCTCCGGAGACCTTTGTAAGGGCAACCTTATCGCTCTTGATATCGATGTCTGTCTGTGGGCCAACTTTTCCCATAGGGCCTGAGACCTCGGGTTTCTGAACCACTTCGATAGTCAAATCACCGTGGGCTATGGCAACAGGAGTCAGCTTTACGTTTTCCCCGATGACTACAGTTCCCGTTCGTTCGTTTACGATTATCTTTGCCGGTATATCGACTTTAACATCGATGGCCTCGAGTTTATTTATTAACTCCACTACGTTTCCCTGATACGTGGGCGGCACTACGACCTTTACGCTGGATGGATCAGGGGCTGAGGCATAGTTGCCCATCAGGCTTTTATTTATCGCGTCTTTGATATGTGTAGCCGTGGTGAAGTCGGAATCGCGCAGCAGCAGCGTGATGTCTTCTGAGTTAGCAATGTCGTACCCAAACTCTTTTTCGACGACTGTGCCGTTTGGTATGCGCCCTACGGTGGCAAAGTTCTGCTGAGCCGTAGAGCCTCCCTTAGAGACATATATGCCGCCTATAGAGACTGCCCCCTGGGCGGTTGCGTAGGTCTTGCCGTCAGCACCCATAAGCGGAGTCAAAAGCAGTATTCCGCCCATTAGGCTTTTTGCGTCGCCCATGGCTGAGACCTGTGCGTCAACCTTTTTCCCTATCTTCGGAAATGCCGGTAAATCTGCCGTTACCATAACTGCCGCCACGTTTTTCGATATTATATCCTTCTGGCTCACCTGAATTCCCATTCTCAGGAGCATGTTGATGATACTCTGCACCATAGAGCCTTTTTTGTCGCCAGTGCCGCCAAGCCCTACTACTAGTCCATAGCCTACGAGCTGGTTTTCCCTCACGCCCTTAATCGATGAGATGTCCTTAAGGCGCTCGCAATACGCCCCGGTTACATTAGACAACATCAACAGGGCTGCCGTTATAATTATTCCTATGGTCTTTGTCATTAAAGTATCACCTCACGTTTCATAGTTAGAACGGCCTCAGCGAACCCCAAAGCCTGCCAAGCCATCCAGGGGATTGAAGCTCCTGCAGGAAACCATCGCCTACGAGAAACAGCTTCACATCGGCAACCTTTTGGCTCGATATGGAATTACTCTGGTCAACGTCGTCCGGCCTTATAATTCCCTGCATAACAATGTACTGTGTCTCGTAGTTAACCGTTATCTCTTTCCTTGAATCTACGACCAGATTGCCGTTGGGGAGCACCTCTACTACTTTAGCGCTGATGGTTGCCGTGATTGTACCTTCGTGTTTGGTCTCTCCCTTGCCGGTAAACTTGTCGTTATTTGTCGTATTCAGCTGAGGATTTGCGGCCGTACCCACGGTGGTTGTGCTTGGGTATAGGCCAAGAGAATGCGCGTTTACATTAAAAAAGTTGGTCAGCTGTGAGCTGTAATTGGACTGTTTATCGCCCGTGGTCTCTTCCTTGGAGTCGGCCTTTGTTTTCTCCACGATGTTTATCATCAGAACATCGTTAAGCCGGCGGGCGCGGCGGTCTTCGAAGAGGCTTGCCGAGTCATTCCACAGGGAACCGTCCTGAGGTCGCTGGACTGAGTTGCCGCCGTATATATACGGGGCAGGCTTAGCCGGCAGTTTATTTGCCGGTGTGGAGCAAGCCACGCACATCGCCGCGGTAATTACTGCCGCCGATATTGTCTTTATCTGTTTAAGCATTGACCCTGCCCTCATCTAATTTGCAACCGTTACTATATGGGCGCCGGAAATTTTGGCGGTTATCAGCTTGTTTGTCGATGGGCACAGTACCTTAATATACTTGCCATCTTCACCCTCTTCCTTTGCTATCCCTCTGGCTGTAATCTTAAACTTGCCTGAGTCTATGACAATTCGCACCTCGTCTCCTTTTTTTACAATCTTCTGGTCAGCTGCGAGATTCTCCGTCAGAGGACGGTTTACAGCTATTGACTGCGAAAGTACCTTACCTATTAACGCGGCCTCCTGCGAGACTGCCCCTTTGGGTATATACTTTATATTTATCATGGTCTTATATATGTCATCAGAAGTAATTACTTCACCTTTTAACATCGGCCTGCGGTTGCTTATCACCCAGTCAAAGGCTTCTACGGCGGCCTCGACATAAGCGGCCTCTCCAGAAGCGAAACTCAACAGAAATGTTGCCCTGCCCGGTATGCTTCCACTTGACACAGTGATACTCTGTGGATATTGCTGGAGGATCTGATCCCTGTTTTTTCCTATCACCTGGAGCTTGACTTCCGGCCAGGGATAATTAGTTTGTATGTAGTCTTTGAGTACCGCCTCAGGCGACCACACCGTTACCAATGCCGTTAGTAAAAATGCCACCATCTGCCATTACCTCTTGAGATTGTTCGCAGTCTGGAGCATTTCGTCCGTAGTCTGCACCGATTTAGAGTTAAACTCATATGAGCGCTGGCTTACAATCATGTTCACCATTTCGTCAATAACGTTTACGTTGCTGGTCTCGAGATACCCCTGGGAAAGTGTGCCAAAGCCCTGCTGCCCTGGTATGGCCAGATTTACCGAGCCGGAGGCGTCTGTCTCAGTAAAGAGATTCTTGCCTATGGCCTTTAAGCCGGCAGGATTTGCAAAGCTTGCAAGCTCTATCTGTCCGATTTGGCTCATTGTCGTTTGCGTGTTTTGAAGAACCGATACTGTGCCGTCGCTGGCTATCGAGATTGATACCGTGTCTGACGGGGCTGTCATCTCTGGCTGCAGGACAAGACCCTGGTCGTTTACGATTCTGCCGGTGCTGTCAAGTTTGAAATTACCTGCCCTCGTGTAAGCAATAGAGCCGTCGGTCATTGCTATCTGAAAAAATCCCTTTCCCTCAATTGCAAGGTCAAGCTCATTGCCAGTGTTAACGAAATCACCCTGCTTAAAAATCTTTCCCGCCGAACTTGGCATAACGCCAAGCCCAATTTGCACTCCGGTAGGAGAGGGATAGCCTACCGCTGTGGGGGCGCCAGGGGCCTGAACCGCCTGATACATCAGGTCCTGAAACTCAGCCCTGCCCGCCTTAAAGCCATAAGTACTGGTGTTGGCTATATTATTGGATATAACGTCGAGATTGGTCTTTTGCGCATTCATCCCTGACGCACCAATAAATAAAGATCTTATCATTAATTGCCTCCTGTTGCTTCAGCGGTTAAAATGGTTATCGCTCTGTTCATTACACTTTCGCCATATCGTTAGTTACCTTCGATGTCGCGTCATCAAACGACTGCACTACTTTTTGCTGTGTCTCGTATTCCCTTAACAACTCTATCATTGTGACCATTTCCTGAATGACGTTTACGTTGGAGGACTCCACAAATCCCTGATTCACTGTGGCAGTTGATTCTATCGGCTGGTCATCCGAGACAAAAAAATTATTACCCTGCTTGACAACATTTTGCTGGTCAGGGAAATCCACTATTGACAGCTTGTCTATTGTTTGCTTGTTGACAGATATGGTGCCGTCAGAGCCAATCTGCACATCCTGAACATTGCCAGTCTGAATCTGTATCGGGCCGCTTGCCCCCAATACCTTATCACCGGTCTTTGTTACAATGTAGCCTTCTACGTCTAATGCAAAATTGCCCGCCCGTGTGTACTTGTTGCCCTCGATACTGAAGTACCCGCTGCCACCTATTGCCACGTCCAGGGGATTGCCCGTGCTTTGAAACGCACCCATAGAATGGTCTGTGTAGAACGTGTTCGTATAGGTCATATCCCTGCCGTCTCCCTGCTGCGGGACGCCGTTTATCTCAGAGATGTACACATCCCTGAATGAGACCCTGTCCTGCTTATAACCAAATGTGGCAGAGTTTGCGAGATTATTAGAGACAAGCTCCATCTGCTTTTGTTTTACAACCATGCCCGAGGCCGCTATGTAACTTCCTTTATACATTGTACCATATCCTCACTCGTTTTATGCTCACGCACACCTTATTGCAATTACTGTGCCAACCAAAACACAGCTTGAATCCTTTTCACAGGGATGGCTGCCGCCCCTGCGGCGGGAAAATTCTTATCGTTAGACCGTATCATAGCGGAAAAAATTTCCATATCTCATCTGTTGAGATTCAGGATTAACTCAATCTCGCCGTGCTGGACGCCGAGGACGTTAGCGATTTCATCGATACCAAGTCCCTTGCCAGTTAACGCAAGTACCTCATAGCGCCGGTTCTGCCCACAGTCAGAATAATTTACCGAG